>NZ_ASSB01000293.1:0-65016 GCF_000520755.1 Paenibacillus sp. 1-18 | reverse complement strand
CGGCAGCTGTATTGCTGCCGTTCTTACAGGCACTGGATTCGGGAACCGCAGCTGTCCGTGAGACCCAGGCGGCGATATCGCCTCAGCAGCGAGTGCTGCTGACCGATGACAATCTGGTGGATACGCTCAAGGAGCTTCCCTTGACAACACCGATTGCCAGCGTAAGCTGGGAACATTCAGTCCTGACCCTAGATGTAAGGCTGTCAAAGGAAGAAACTGCACCGCTGGAGATTTATCAAAATATGGCGGAGCTTGTTGCCTTTAGCTTTTACGGAACGACAAATGTACGGCAATTGCTGTTCCGGGTGGTGACGCAGGACGAATGGTCGGGTGAACGCCATTTGCTACTGGCATCCGATATACGCCGGAATGAGTGGACGAACGAAGCCCTGGAACAGCTAAGGAGCCGGGAAGGCGCAGAATTACCTGAGCAACTGAAATCCTGTTTCCGCATTACAGTTACACCCATGTGGCAAAAGAGGTTTGACGGTGTATACACAGATTAGAAGTTTTACCTTTGGACCTACGGTGCTTTAGTCGCGAATCATTTTAAATTGTGATATAATATAAGGCATTGCAATTATTTGATACACCAGAAAGTCATGGCTCGGAGGCTTAGGATGAAAGCGTATCGCGTACCCCAATTAGCAAGGAAATATGTGGAATACGACATGATTCAACAACATACGGAAATGCCGGCTTTTCCTGACAGCCGTACCCGTTTGCTATTTGTGTTTTTGAACCGGAATATGCAGGAGCTGCATGCAAGCGAGGATGAGCTGTACGCATTGGTCACCTCGCTTCTGCAGATGGGGCTGGATACGCACGACATGATCGACACTTTATCCGGAATTCGGAGTCCGGAAGAGATGCGTTCCAGGCAGCTGAAAGTGTTGGCTGGGGATTATTTTAGCAGCCGTTTTTATCAACTGCTTGCACTGGCAGGCCGAATTACAATCATTTCAAAGCTGAGTGATGCCGTATGTGAGGTCAATGCCGGTAAGATGAGCCTGTATTGGGAGATGAAGCACCTCCGCCTGGATGCGGCTCAGTATTTATCCCAGATAGTTCGTTTTAAAAAGGAGCTTTTTTTATCGTTGACTTCACTTGTAGCAGAACAGGATCGGGATGTTTGGGAGCAGCTTCTCCACGAATTTGCCCTCTGTGATACGCTGGTGGAGGAATGGGACAAGCGAGCAAAGCCGGACAAGTCCCGTTTCGGATATATGTTCTGGCATGTTTACAATAACGGGGACCAGAGCGAGCTGGCGCTGCTTTCAGAGAGTGGTATTGATACGGAAGCATGGCTTAGTCTTGTTCAGAAATACAAAGCCGAGGATGCGATACTGGACAAGCTTCGTACGGCTGTTCTGCACATCCGGCAAATTCTGTCTGATGATCAAAATACGGGGACCGAGGAATTTGAACGCATGCTGGAACCTTTCCTGAAGCTGCTGAATAGTCCGAACCCGGTTGTGAGGGAAGGTTAGGTGAACGTCATGGGAACCAGCGACACCAAGCCGAAAGAGCAATTCGTTCATGGCGTGTTTGAAAGTATAGCAGGTAAATACGATTTGATGAACGATATACTGAGCTTTCGCAGACACAAGGCTTGGCGGAAATTTACGATGAAAAAAATGAATATGCAGCACGGGGAAACGGCAATTGATCTTTGCTGTGGGACATGTGACTGGACGCTTGCGATGGCGCGTGCAAGTGAAAGTGGTCACATCGTGGGATTGGATTTTAGTCAAAACATGCTTAATGTAGGTGAGCACAAGATTAAATCAGAATTCCGGGAAAAGCAAATCAAGCTTGTTCGGGGCAACGCGATGGAACTGCCTTTTGAAGACAATTCATTCGATTATGCGACGATTGGTTTCGGTCTGCGCAATGTGCCAGATCTGCGCCGTGTGCTACAGGAAATGCAACGAGTCGTCAAACCTGGTGGACAGGTCGTATGTCTGGAACTGTCCAAGCCAACCTGGCAGCCGTTCAAGGGGATTTATTACGCATATTTTCAACACATCTTGCCCATGCTCGGCAAATTGTTCGCCAAACGTTATGAGCAATACAAATGGCTCCCTGATTCGTTGGCGCTTTTTCCAGGAAGGGATGAGCTGGCCGACATCTTCCGTGAAATCGGATTAAAGGATGTACAGGCTCATTCTCTCACCGGAGGCATCGCGGCATTGCATATTGGAATCAAGGAGAGTCAGCATGTTTAAGAAAATTGCTATTTTTTTGGAAATGATTAAAATTGAACATACGTTATTTGCGCTCCCATTTGCATTTATGGGGGCTGTATTGGGGTCGGTTGTCGTGACAGGCAGCCTTCCCTCATGGCATCAAATCGGGTGGATTTTACTGGCTATGGTTGGCGCACGTAGTGCGGCCTTTGGCTTCAATCGCATGATTGACCGTGTCATTGACGGGAAAAACCCACGTACAGCAGGACGAGCGATACCGGCAGGGCTGCTCAAATCAAGCGAAGTGGTTATTTTCATTATCATCAGTTTATTGTTGTTATTCTGGGCATCATTCAAGCTAAGTCCGCTAGCGTTCAAGCTGTTCCCGCTGGCCTTTTTTATGCTTGTTTTTTATTCTTATACCAAGCGTTTCACTTGGCTTTGTCATGTTGTACTGGGCCTAACGATTGGTTTGGCGCCGCTGGGGGCGTGGGTTGCAGTAACGGGACAGATGGATATGACTGCTCTTGTATTGTATCTCACAATTACATTTTGGACGGCTGGCTTTGATATTATTTATGCTTGTCAGGACATTGATTTTGACCAGAACGAGGGTGTTTATTCCATTCCTGCCCGTTTTGGTATAGCAGGTGCACTCAACATTGCCCGGGCATTCCATGTCATTACGGCAATCGGATTTATTGTCCTTTTCTTTGTTGCAGATTTAAGCTGGTGGTATCTGGCAGGTATGATTATTTCGTACATTATTCTATTTTATGAGCATTATATCCTTTCTCCGAAAGATATGAGCCGTTTGCAGACGGCGTTCTTTACAATGAACGGTGTGCTTAGCATGGTCGTATTTGCTTTTACACTGATTGATTTGGTGGTGCGTCAATACTAATGAATTCTGATCAGGTGAGTAGCCATCAAGGCAAACGAATCGTTATCGGCATTACAGGCGCGAGCGGTAGCATTTATGGTGTACGACTGGTAGAGACACTGCTGGACTTGAAATACACAGTTCACCTGATTGTTTCCAATGCCGGCTGGCGGGTACTGAAAGAGGAATTGGGCTGGAACGTGACTGACCGGGAGGGGGCTTTGGATGAACAATTCGGAGGCCGTCCCGGTTCTCTTGTATACCATCCGTTCACAGATATCGGAGCATCTATTGCGAGCGGCTCCTATCTGGTGGATGCGATGATTATTATGCCGTGCTCCATGGGAACGTTGTCTGCGGTAGCACATGGTTCGTCCGATAATTTGATGGCACGTGCAGCGGATGTCATGATGAAGGAGGGGCGTCCACTGATCCTCGTGCCTCGTGAAACACCGCTTCATGCCATTCATTTGGAAAATATGCTTAAGCTTGCGAGACTAGGCGTCAAAATGATTCCGGCCATGCCGGCTTTTTACTTTCATCCAAAGACACTGGATGATATTGTATTGTTCCTCGTAGGCAAAGTATTAGACAGCTTGCGAATCGAACATCAACTGTTTACGAGATGGGGGGATTCCGATGCCAACGCCAGACACCAAGATGATCACAATCGGAAAAATTAAATATACAAACGCTTGGCCAATTTTTCATTATTTTAATCCTTCAGAGCTTATTCACCCGGCAGAGATGATCTCAAAAGTTCCGGCGGAATTGAATCGCGGTATGCTGAACGGGAGTCTGGATATCAGCGCGATGTCGTCCTTTGCCTATGCATCAGGCGCGGAGGAAATGCTGTTGCTGCCGGACTTATCTGTCAGTGCAGATGGTCCTGTGAAATCCATTTTTCTGTTTTCACGCAAGCCGCTTGATGACATCAAAAACGGAACGATTGCATTAACGAATACATCTGCTACATCCGTTAATTTGTTGAAAATTCTGATGCAAAAAGCGTGGGAAGGGCAGCCGTCCTATTTTGACTGTGAACCGGATTTGGATTTGATGCTGGAACAGGCGGATGCGGGGCTGCTGATTGGAGATCACGCGATCAAGGCCTCTTGGCGGAGTGAAGATCTGCATGTAACGGACCTGGGCGAAGAGTGGAAACGCTGGACTGGGCACAGCATGACCTTTGCCGTATGGGCAGTGCGCCGTGCTGTTGCAGCTGAGAATCCCGAAGCCGTAGCTGAAATTACTAATGCGTTCCGTGCAAGCAAGCAGCGCAGTTTGTCTGATTTGACCTCGGTTGTCTCCGAGGCTTGCAAGGAAATTGGTGGCCTGCGAGATTATTGGGAGCGCTACTTTACTAATCTGTGTTATGATTTTGGAGAGAAGCAACAAAAAGGCTTAGAGCTTTATTTTCAATATGCGCATGAACTGGGGCTGCTCGACCGACAAGTGAAGCCGCTTCTCTGGAGTGACAATACGCTGACACGGGTGAAAGAATGAAACGATTGGATTTGTTTGGTTTATTAAAGAAGGATATGAACTTCATAGAGGAAGAGCTGTACCGCAGTATTGATAGTACGGAGCCGTTGATTAATGATACATCGCTCCATCTGCTTAAGGCAGGAGGCAAACGTTTGCGTCCAGTGTTTGTACTGCTGGGAGGCAAGTTTGGAGAATACGATCTGGACAAGCTCAAACACATAGCGGTACCACTCGAATTGATTCATTCTGCCTCTCTCGTTCACGATGATGTGATTGACGATGCCGAAATGAGACGCGGTCAACCCACTGTCAAATCCAAATGGGACAATCGGGTGGCAATGTACACAGGAGACTACATATATGCACGTGCGCTGTCTATAGTTGCTGAATTGCCGAGCCCGGATATTCACCGGGTGCTATCGAAGGCGTTAGTGCAGATGTCCATTGGTGAAATGGAACAAATCCGCGATTTTTTTAATGTGGATCAAAGTGTGCGTAATTACTTGCTGCGCATACGGCGTAAAACAGCATTGCTTATTGCGGTTAGCTGCCAATTGGGCGCTATGGCTGCGGGGGCACGGGAAAGAGTCAATTCCCTGTTGTACAGCTATGGCTATAACGTGGGTATGGCTTTTCAAATTCAGGATGACTTGCTCGATCTCTGCGGTACGGAAAAAAAAATCGGCAAGCCGCCAGGCAGCGATATGAGGCAGGGAAATATTACGCTTCCGGTTATTTATGCGCTCAAGCAGCCTGAGCTGCGTGAGGATCTGCTGGCTGAAATAGGTCGTATTCAGGACGGGGATGGGCAAGGAGATACTCGTAAAGCGGTGGATTTGATCAAAAAAAGCGAAGGAATCGCTAAAGCTGAAATTCTCGCTGACCGATATATTAAGAAAGCGCTGAACGCGCTGGACTTACTGCCAGATGTCAAAACGAAAAAAACGCTTCGCGATATTGCTCATTTTGTGACGCGCCGCTCCTACTAAAGTTGTGTTTTGGGTTAGCTGTGACAAAATACTTTAACCGAATCCAAGCTTTCTGTTACAATACAGATTAGTACTGTATAAATACATTAAGATTGGATTGGGAGTGAGCTGATGGATCGCACGTTTTTGATGGTTAAACCTGATGGAGTACAACGCGGGCTGATTGGACGTATTATCAGCCGCCTGGAGGACAAAGGCTTCAAAATGACGGCTGGCAAACTTGTGCAGGTATCTAGAGAACAGGCGGAACGACATTATGCGGAGCATGTGGGCAAGCCCTTTTTTGAAGAGCTTGTAGGCTTTATCACATCAGGCCCTGTATTTGCCATGATTTGGGAAGGGGACAACATTGTTACGCTTTCCCGCTTGTTGATCGGTAAAACACAAGTAACAGAGGCTCTACCGGGCACGATCCGGGGAGACTTTGCTGCACATACACCGTTTAACCTCATACACGGTTCGGATTCACCGGAGAGCGCGGAACGCGAGATTGCGAATTTTTTCATGCCGGAAGAATCGGTTCGGTATGAGAAAAGTGTGGAGACCTGGGTGTAAGTTTAATCTCGTATGAAGAAGGATGGTAGCATGACGGATCTGGAACTGGGTCAGACGGACCCCGATTATACGGCGTTTATCCGCAAAATTAAGGACAGCACAGGTATTGATCTTGCGCAATACAAAGAAGCACAGATGAAAAGGCGGTTAACGACACTTCGCAACAAAAACGGGTTTCCCAGTTTTGTTTCTTTTTATGATGCCATGATGAAGGAAAAACCCCTGTTTTATGAATTTCTCGATCGCATGACGATCAATGTTTCCGAATTTTGGCGTAATCCCAATCGGTGGGAAGTACTGCGGGATACAATTCTGCCACAGCTGCTTGTAGGCAAGCAGAAGCTCAAGCTGTGGAGTGCGGCCTGCTCGACTGGCGAGGAGCCTTACAGCTTGGCTATGGTTCTGGACGGCAAGGGAATCTTGGACAATTGTTCCATTACGGCTTCCGATATTGATGACGGTGCATTGGCTAAAGCCAAGGAAGGCAGGTATTTGGAGCGTTCGCTCAAGGATGTGCCTGAGCAGGTAGCCAGCAAATATTTCAAACCGGATGGTGCAATGTTCCGGGTGGATGACCGTTTGAAACAGGCTGTGAAATTTCAAAAGCAAAATTTGCTGCTGGATACGTTTGAAGATAACTATGACCTCATTATCTGTCGCAATGTTATGATTTATTTTACTGAAGAGGCCAAGCATAAGCTGTACCAGAAGTTTGCAGCTAGTCTTCGTCCCGGTGGTGTACTGTTTGTTGGCAGTACAGAGCAAATTTTTTCTCCCAACCAATATGGTCTGGAATCGACGGAAACCTTTTTTTATCGTAAAAAAGCATAGTTCAGACATATTATCGACAATTCGTAATAAATGTTTTTCAGATAATGAGCATATTGATAGCTTGCTTATCGGAAGTGCACGTCCTTTGGCTTTGCCTAAGGGGCGTGTTTTTGTTTATCTGCATAGCTGTGGCTTTTCTTGTCAAAGAAAGGTGCGTATACTATAATGAAGCACAGTTAAAGATTTTAGCGATGCACAGTTTAACAGTTTAAAGGGGGAACGCGTCATGAGTTTACGTTATTTAACCGCGGGGGAAACGCATGGTCCCCAGCTAACTGCAATTGTAGAGGGCATGCCTAGCAATTTAAAATTGGATTTTGAGGAATTGAATTTTCAGCTGCATCGTCGTCAAAAAGGGTATGGACGGGGTCGGCGTATGCAGATTGAAAAGGACACGGCGAGCATTGCCGGAGGCGTGCGTCACGGTTATACCACAGGTGCACCGATTGCACTGATTGTGGAAAATAACGATTGGAAGCACTGGCAGAATATTATGAATATTGAGCCGATCGAAGGCAGTGATGAAGAAAAGCGCCGGGTTCACCGTCCGCGTCCGGGTCATGCCGATTTGAACGGTGGAATGAAATACAATCTGAAGGACCTGCGCAACGTTCTGGAGCGTTCCAGTGCGCGTGAAACTGCGATTCGGGTCGCATGTGGTGGCTTGGCCCGCCAATTGCTGGCAGAGTTCGGAATCAAGGTGGCAGGTCAGGTCATCCGCATTGGGGAAATCGAGGCTCCTTACCGTGAGTTGCCGATTGACGAGCTGATTGCCGTGACGGAGGCCTCTTCCGTGAGAGTGACCGATCCGGAAACCGAAAAGAAAATGGAAGCGTACATTGACCTGATCAAGCAAGAAGGCGATTCGGTCGGTGGGGTAGTGGAATGTATTGTGGAAGGCGTTCCGATTGGTCTGGGCAGTCATGTGCAATATGATCGGAAGCTGGATGCACGTATTGCCCAAGGCGTCATGTCCATAAATGCTTTTAAAGGTGTGGAAATCGGCATTGGGTTTGAAGCAGGAGAACTGCGCGGCTCACAGGTGCATGATGAGATTCTGTATGATGAGGAGCGTGGATATCACCGTCGTACCAATCGTTTGGGCGGTTTTGAAGGTGGCATGACCAATGGAATGCCCGTTGTGGTTCGCGGCGTCATGAAGCCGATCCCGACACTGTATAAGCCCTTGCAAAGCGTCGACATTGATACGAAGGAAGCGTTCACCGCACAGGTTGAGCGTTCGGATGCATGTGCGGTACCCGCGGCAAGCGTAGTGATGGAGCATGTTGTAGCCTGGGAGATTGCGAAGGCTTTGCTTGAAAAATTCGGCGGAGATTCGATTGAAGAGATTCGGGCGAATATTGCATCCTACGAAGAACAACTGGAGAGGTACTAAGATGAGTACGCTGACGGTACAACTTGGAGAACGTTCCTATCCCATTCATATCGGGCGAGGACTGCTGCATCGGGCCGGAGAGCTTTTGAAGGAACGAGGAATTACGCAAAAAAGTCCATTGTTGATTGTCTCTGATGAAAATGTAGCTGCATTGTATTTAGCGACACTGGAGAGCAATCTTCAGGAGTCGGGGTACAAGACGGTATCCTTTGTCGTCAAGCCGGGTGAAACATCCAAGTCGATTGCTGTATTTGAGCAGGTTATAACAGCAGCCATTAAGGGCGGTTTGGATCGCCACTCAGCCGTTATCGCACTTGGTGGTGGTGTAGTGGGCGATCTGGCCGGATTTGTGGCAGCCTCATATATGAGAGGCGTCAAGTTTGTGCAGATTCCTACTACGATCCTCGCCCATGACAGCAGCGTGGGCGGCAAGGTTGGCATCAATCATCCTCTGGCAAAGAATATGATTGGAGCTTTCCATCAACCGGAACTCGTGCTTTACGATGTAGATACGTTGTCTACATTGCCTCCGCGTGAAGTATCCGCCGGACTGGCTGAAATGATCAAGCATGGCTTGATCTGGGATGCTGATTTTGCCCAGTGGTGCCGTGATCATGCGGCAGATTTGCTGGCTCTGGATGCGCAAGCCCTGGAGTACGGGCTGGAGAAGGGCTGCTCCGTGAAAGCCGAAGTGGTCTCACGCGATGAACGGGAAAATGATTTACGTGCTATTTTAAACCTTGGCCATACGATTGGTCATGCTATTGAAGCGATAGCGGGATATGGGGAGTTTTTACACGGGGAGGCCATTTCTATAGGTATGGTCGGCTCTGCGCTTCTGGGTGTGAAGCTGGGAGCAGACACCTCTGTGGTCAAAGAAACAAGAGATATGCTGTCCTCGCTGCGGCTACCAACCTCCCTTCCAGTACAACTCAATACGGATCGGCTGCTGGATGCGATGATGCATGACAAAAAGTTTAAAGAAGGCAGCATTACTTTTATCGTCCCACGCAGCATCGGGCGTGTGGAGGTTGTAAAGGATATTTCCGTCTCTGACATAAGGCAAGTCATTGAACAGTTAAAAAAGGAGGCGTAAATGATGTACAATCGTGGAATTCGTGGTGCGACGACCGTGGCGAATAATGAAGAAAACGAAATTTTGGAAGCGACAAGCCAACTGCTAGATGAAATTGTAGCCTACAATGAAATTCAGCCTGAGGATATTAGCAACGTCTGGATTACGGTGACCCACGATCTGGATACTGCGTTTCCAGCGAAGGCAATACGTCAGCTTGACGGATGGGATATGGTTCCGCTTATGTGTGCATTGGAAATTCCTGTTGCGGGTAGTTTGCCCAAATGTATCCGTTTAATGGTACAGGTGAACACCCATAAATCGCAGCGGGAAATCAAACATGTATACTTGAACGGAGCGCAGGCGCTAAGACCGGATCTGGCTTCCCAAGGAAAGTAATCGCCCATTTTTTTAGATGATGGTTGCCAAAGTGACATCCTATGAGATATAGTGTGTGTAGCAGAGTTGAGTAGAGTTAGCCAGAGCCAGAGTTGAGACGAGAAGAGTGCAGCCTTAGCCAATTCCATATGAGATGACAGAGACCGGGTAGCGGAATGAGCTTTTGCCCTGAAGAGATTTTCTTCGAGAGATAAGCTTATTTGAGGGTACCTGCGATTAAGCAAGGGAAGAGTGTATACTTTGCTCGTTTGCTGTAGTCATTTTACATATGGTAGCATTCTTATAATTTCAATAACTGACAGCCTCTACCTTCCAGGTAGGGGCTTTTTTATTCTCTCCTTTGGTTCTGCACCAAATTGGAAAGGAAGTGATCTCATGTTAACGCCGCATGTGGAGCAAGTGATAACGATGGCGAATGATTTTAACCTGATTCCTGTGTACAAAAAAGTGCTGGCCGATATGGAGACGCCGATTCGGATTTTCCGTCGGTATGCAGAGCGGGACCGAGCCTTTCTGCTAGAGAGTGTAGAGGGAGGCGAGCAGTGGGCGCGCCATTCATTCATCGGAACCGATCCGTTCCTGATGGTTTCGGGCAAAAAAGGCCGTTTGATTTTGGAACAACATGGTAAACGGCAAATTTTAAACGATAAGCCGCTTGAAGCGCTCAAGGCATTGCTTCGCAAATATCGCAGTCCCAAACTAAAAGAAATGCCTCCATTTACAGGTGGAGCAATCGGATTTTTTGGATATGATCTGCTTCAATACTATGAAAAGCTGCCAGAGCATTCGGTAGATGATTTGAATATGGATGATATTCGTTTTATGTTCTGCGATCAAGTGATTGTTTTTGATCATGTAAAGCAGCAAATTTTGCTGGTTGGTAATGTGCATGTGGGCGAAGGGTTTAGCGATGAGGACATTCGTGCTGCTTATGCTGAGGTGGAGCGCAAGCTGGAGGAGACGGCGCAGTATCTGCGCAAGCAGACACCACCAGAGAGATTGGGATCGGCCTTCATTCCTGATGATGTGGAACTGGGTGAGATTCAATCGAATGTGACGAAGGAGCAGTTTATTGCAAACGTTGAGCAGGCAAAGGAATATATTCGCTCTGGTGATATTTTTCAGGTTGTACTATCCCAGCGTTTTCACATTGATACTGAGGCTTCTCCTTTGCAGGTATACCGCGTGCTGCGCACGATGAATCCGTCGCCATACATGTATTATTTGAAAATGGATGACGAGATCATCGTGGGCACTTCGCCGGAGGCGCTTGTCAAGGTAGAAAACGGTCGGGTAGAAACCCGCCCTATTGCAGGGACGCGGCCACGTGGCGTCACGGAGACAGAGGATGCGGCGCTTGCTGAAGAACTGTTGAAGGATGAAAAAGAACGTGCCGAGCATCTGATGCTGGTCGATTTGGGTAGAAATGATCTGGGCCGCGTATCTCAGTTCGGTACAGTCAAATGCGATACGTTTATGGAGATTGAACGCTATTCCCACGTTATGCACATTGTATCCAATGTGTCGGGTGAACTACGCGAGGATAAAGATTTCTTTGATGCTTTCCTGTCCTGCCTGCCAGCGGGCACCGTATCGGGGGCGCCGAAGCTGCGTGCAATGGAAATTATTGCCGAACTTGAACGGGAAGCGCGCGGACCCTATGCAGGGGCTATTGGATATTTGGGCTTTTCGGGCAACATGGATACCTGTATTACCATTCGCACCATCGTGTTTAAAAAGAACCGGGCCTTTGTCCAGGCAGGAGCAGGAATTGTGTGGGACTCGGTTCCGGAAAGCGAGTATCAGGAGACGGTGAACAAGGCCAAGGCATTGCTGAAAGCAATCCGTACGGCGGAGGCGATGTTCCCGGCAACGACACAGCCCTACAACAGCGTCATCAACCAGGATTATTTGTATACTCCTTAAGTAAGTATTGATCAGGTAATACTTCATTGCGGGAGACGGAATACACAAAAATCTGATTTAGAGGAGGAGACGGTGATGGAAGGACATAACATGATGCAAGTGGGATTAAGCCGGGTTATCGAGGGACAGCATCTTTCGCGTGCGGAGGCCCGTAGCGTAATGGAGCAGATTATGAGCGGGAGTGCTACACAGGCGCAAATTGGCGGGCTGCTGACAGCTCTGCGCATCAAAGGGGAGACGGTGGATGAAATCACCGGATTTGCCGAGGCGATGCGCAGTTACGCTAGTCCAGTCCAGACTGGAGAAGGTGAAACTCGTCTGCTGGACACATGCGGAACTGGAGGTTCAGGCATTCACAAGTTTAATATTTCTACAGTATCAGCTATCATTGCCGCTTCGGTGTCTGTACGGGTGGCGAAGCATGGCAATCGTTCTGCAAGCGGCCGCGCCGGGAGTGCAGATGTGTTAGAAGCTTTGGGAGTCAACATTCACCTGACGAGTGATCAGGCTCGGTCATGTCTGGAACGGATCGGCATCTGCTTTTTGTTCGCGCAGCTATATCATCCTTCGATGAAGCATGCTGCTGCGCCGCGACGTGAGCTTGGAGTGCGGACAGTGTTCAATATGCTAGGTCCGTTGACGAATCCGGCTGGTGCAGATCGACAGCTGCTGGGCATTTATGACGCTGGAAAAACGGAAGTGATTGCCGAGGTGCTGAATCAGCTCGGCTCCAAACGGGCCATGGTTGTCAGCAGTCTGGACGGATTGGATGAAATTAGTATTTCGGCTCCGACGCGAGTCTCTGAGCTGAAGGATGGCAAGGTTCACACATTTGAGCTTCTGCCGTCGGACCTGGGCTTGCAGATGCATCATCTCGATCAGGTACTGGGTGGTGATGCGCAGGTTAATGCCGACATTATACGGCGGATTCTGAACGGAGAGCGCGGCGCTTACCGGGACGTCGTATTAGCAAATGCTGGCGCGTGTATTTATGTATCGGGCGCAGCAACTACCTTGGCAGACGGAGTAGCACGGGCGGCGGAAGCCATTGACAACGGGCTGGCACTGTCCAAGATGGATCAATTAATACAGGCGACGGGGGAGTATCAATATGTATCTTGATAAAATTGTGGTGACGAAGCGACAGGAAGTGGAGCAGCTAAAGGAGCATTTTAATATCAGTGAAGCGGAACGGCTGGTATCCAATTTGCCTGCAACAAGAGGATTTAAGGACGCAATAGCCGTGCGTCGCAACCGGCCGTTAGGGCTGATTGCTGAAGTGAAAAAGGCTTCACCGTCCAAAGGGCTTATCCGACCGGATTTCCATCCGGTGGACATTGCTCGTGCCTATGAGGGAGCTGGAGCGGATTGTATTTCTGTACTGACAGATGTGACGTATTTTCAGGGCAGTCCTGAATATTTGCACCAAATTCGTGAGCAAGTGAACATTCCGTTGTTGCGAAAGGATTTTATCATTGATGAACGGCAAATTTATGAAGCTCGTCTACTGGGAGCCGATGCGGTGCTGTTAATTGCAGCGATACTGGAAACACGTGTTTTGGGATCGTTTTTACAGATTGCCAGAGACCTGGGACTGGACGCATTGGTGGAGGTGCATGACAGTGAGGAGCTTAAAGGGGTGCTGGATTTGGGCACAGCAACCTTGATTGGGGTCAATAATCGCAATTTGCGGACGTTCGAGACCCGCCTCCAAACGACGGAAGATCTGATCGCACTGATTCCTAAAGGAGTTACGTTTATTAGTGAAAGCGGCATAGCCGGGCCTGAAGATGTAAAGTACCTGCATTCGGTAGGGGCACACGGTATTCTGGTAGGAGAACATCTGATGCGTAAGAATGATGTGGGTCAAGCTGTAGCGGATTTGATGGACGGGGTTACAGCATGAATAAAACGGGCGTAAAAATTTGTGGACTTCAAAGCGTTGAAGTGCTAAAATCTATAATAAACTTACCGGTCGATTATATAGGTTTTGTGTTTGCCGACAGTAAGCGCCGGATTGACGGCGCTCAGGCTGGAGAGCTGCTTCGCGTATTGGATGAATGGACTCCGGGCAGCAGACCGCGCAGCGTGGGTGTATTTGTGAATCCTGATGATGCGCTGTTAAATGATGTGATGGAGCAAGCTCCATTGGATGTCGTTCAGCTGCATGGACAGGAAAGTCCGCAGCGCTGTAGCGAGATCAGGGAGCGTTTTGGTGTGCAGGTATTCAAAGCTTGGTCTGTAGACAGTCATCAGCCGACGGGGAAGGGCCAGACGGAACGCCCGGCAGAAGAATTGGAAGCCTATGCAGGTACAATTGACGCTTTACTGCTAGATACATATGATCCCCTGTATGGTGGCGGTTCTGGCAGAACGTTTGCATGGGATCGAATTCCTGCCTATCAGGCTTGGACCCATCAACATGGAATTCCTTTGTTTGTAGCCGGCGGACTGACTGCTGATAATGCGGAAAAGCTGGTTACCGAGTATCATCCCGAAGGGCTGGATGTGTCCAGCGGCGTAGAGACAGATGGAGTCAAGGACATTTCAAAAATCACGGCATTCGTAGAAAGGGTGAAGCAGGCATGACACAATTACCTGATAGCAACGGACGTTTTGGGACATTTGGCGGACGCTTCGTACCGGAAACGTTGATGAACGCACTGATTGAATTAGAGGAATCCTACCGGAAGTACGCAGATGATCCGGAATTTAAAGCAGAGTTGAACGGACTTCTAAAGGACTACTCTGGCCGGGAAACACCACTTTATCATGCAGAGCGTCTGAGTAAGTATCTGGGCGAGGCTAAAATTTACTTGAAACGCGAAGATTTGAATCATACCGGGGCCCACAAAATCAATAATGCATTGGCACAGGGATTGCTGGCAAAACGCATGGGCAAACAGAAGGTCATTGCCGAAACAGGCGCGGGACAGCATGGTGTCGCGACAGCAACCGTGGCTGCGTTGCTCGGATTGGAATGCAAGGTGTTCATGGGCGAAGAGGATACTGTGCGTCAGCAGCTAAACGTATTCCGGATGCAGCTTTTGGGTGCAGAGGTCATTCCGGTGACCTCGGGTACACGTACACTGAAGGACGCCGGGAATGAAGCCTTGCGTTACTGGGTGAGCCATGTCCATGATACCTTCTATATTTTGGGTTCGGCTGTCGGTCCCCATCCGTATCCGATGATGGTGCGGGACTTCCAGCGTGTGATTGGTGATGAAACACGTCGTCAGATCTTGGAAAAGGAAGGCAGACTTCCGGATGTCGTCGTAGCAGCGATTGGTGGCGGAAGCAATGCCATCGGCATGTTTTATCCTTTTATTGAGGATGAGGGCGTTGCTTTGATCGGTGTGGAAGCTGCTGGAAAAGGTGTAGAAACAGAATTCCATGCGGCAACGATGAGCAAGGGAACACAAGGGGTCTTCCAGGGCTCCATGAGTTATCTGCTTCAGGATGAATACGGGCAAGTGCAGCCTGCGCATTCCATCTCGGCCGGATTGGATTATCCAGGCGTTGGACCGGAGCATTCGTATCTGAAAGATATTGAACGGGCCAACTATGTTCCAATTACCGATCAGGAAGCGTTGGATGCACTCCAGCTTCTCTGCCGTACGGAAGGCATACTTCCTGCATTAGAGTCGGCACATGCAATTGCTCAGGTCGTCAAACTGGCACCTACGTTGACGGCAGATGATATTATCGTTATTTGCTTGTCTGGACGCGGGGATAAAGATGTGGACTCCATTATCAAGTATTTGGGAGGAAATCCGTCATGAATTTAATTGATCAGGCGTTTGAGCGCCTTAAAAATGAAGGCAAAACGGCATTAATTCCTTTTCTGACGGTGGGCGACCCGGATGTGGAGACTACGGTGGAGATTATTCGGCAGCTGGAGTCTGCCGGAGCCGATATATTGGAGCTAGGTGTTCCGTATTCCGACCCGTTAGCTGACGGTCCTGTCATTCAGCGTGCGTCTGAGCGTGCGCTGAAACGGCAAATCTCGATCCGTACCTGTATGGAGACAGCTTCTCTGGCTAGGGCGGCAGGTTCAAGCCTGCCTTTTATTTTGTTTACGTATTACAATCCTGTTTTACAGATGGGTATGGATGCTTTCTTTGCTGGCCTGCAGAAGCACGGTATCAGCGGTCTGATTATTCCCGACCTTCCGCTTGAGGAAGCGGAAGAACTGGGAACACGGGCGGCAGAGGTAGGGGTGCATCTAATCCCGCTGGTGGCTCCAACTTCTGAGCAGCGGATCGAGCGGATTGTCCGTAATGCCCGTGGATTTGTATATTGTGTATCCTCACTTGGTGTAACCGGGGAGAGAGCTTCCTTTTTTGAAGGGATAGAGGGCTTTATCACGCAGGTCAAACGGCATACCGACATTCCGGTGGCGATCGGCTTTGGTATTTCAACTCGGGAACAGGTAGTCCGGTTTTCAGACATTTGCGATGGAGTTGTGGTCGGCAGTGCCATTGTGCGTCAGGTGGAGGAAGCTATTCCATTGCTGGAGGATTCTGCGCGCAGAGCAGAAGGGCTTTTGCAAATTCACGATTTTGTGGCACAATTAAAGCAGTAATTTGGCGTCAATATAGAGAGCAATAAATTCAGTTCTGATTGGATAGAGGAGGTAGGGGCATGCAACCTAAACCGCATATTGTACATTTGCCAGTATATCAGCCCGGTAAACCGATTGAAGACGTGAAACGCGAGTTGGGGCTTGATGAAGTAATCAAGCTCGCTTCAAATGAAAATCCGTATGGCAGTTCTCCCAAAGTATTGCAGGCGATTCAACAGGAATTTGCCAACATTAGTGTCTATCCTGATGGAAGCGCGGTAGCTTTGACACAGGCGCTGGCCAAACAGACGGGTTTGAAAGAGGAGCAGTTTATTTTTGGCTGTGGCTCTGACGAAATTATTGCGTTAATTGCGCGTGCATTTCTCCTTCCCGGGGAAGAAAGCATCATGGCTGATCAGACATTTTCCGTATACAAAAGTAACGTGGAAATTGAGGGAGCGGTTGCAGTTGAGGTGCCTTTGCGCGACGGTGTGCATGATTTGGATGCTATGCTGGCTCAAATCAATGACCGTACAAAAATTATCTGGGTTTGTAATCCGAATAATCCGACAGGCACGATTGTACCCGAATCAGAGCTGCTTGCGTTTTTGGAGCAGGTGCCTAAGCATGTGATGGTTGTGCTGGATGAAGCTTATGCCGAGTTTGTGACGGATCGCTCGTATCCAGATGGCATTCGTTTGTTGTCAACGTATGAGAATTTGGTTGTACTTCGTACCTTCTCCAAAATCTATGGTCTGGCTTCGTTGCGTATTGGATATGGTATGGGAGCCGAGTCGACTGTCCGTTTGATCAATCAGGTTCGTGAGCCGTTCAATACTTCACGGGTAGCACAGGCTGCGGCGATTGCAGCTTTGGAGGACCAGGAATTTGTTCGGGAATGTCGGGATCGCAACGCAGAGGGCAGAGCTTATTTGCAAAATGAGCTGAAGCGTCTTGGGTTGGAGTCTTTTCCGGCACACGGTAACTTTATTATGCTGGATGTGCGTCGTCCATCCGGTGAGGTATTTCAGGAATTGCTTCGTAAAGGCGTGATCATTCGCGCTGGTCATCATAAATATCCGACTTATATTAGGGTGTCAATTGGATCGCAGCCGCAAAATGAGTTGTTTGTCCGTGCGCTGGAACAGGTCCTGGGGGCGGAAGCGGCGAAAGCACGCCTATAATTTCCGCAGATGGGATTTGATAATTGATGAAGATTGCCATTTTTGGCGTGGGACTGATTGGTGGGTCCCTCGCACTTTGTTTTAAAGGGAAGCCGGACATCACCGTTGTGGGTCATGCTCACCTCCCTGAACTGATGGAACCGATGTTAAGCCGTGGTGTCGTGGACACCGCGACTCTTTCGGTTGCAGAGGCGGCAGAGGATGCCGATTTTATTTTTTTATGCGTACCTGTTGGTTTACTGGAGTATTATCTGGAGCTGTTAAGTCAGTTGCCGCTTAAAGCAGGTTGTATTATTACTGATGTAGGCAGCACGAAATCCTCGATTGCCAAAAAAGCATCGGAAATTTCTTTGCGTAACGCTTATTTTATCGGCGGTCATCCGATGGCTGGCTCGGAGCGTTCCGGTGTAAAGGCTGCTTCGGCGTTGCTGTTTGAGAACGCTTATTATGTACTCTCCCCCGCTGAGGATGTGCCCGAGGAAGCATACGGCTCGCTGGAGCAGCTCTTAAAATACACAGGGGCTCAGGTTGTGCGCGTCCAACCTGACATGCACGATGATATTGTCGGCGCGATTAGCCATCTTCCGCACATTATTGCAGCCGCACTGGTAAATCAGGTGCGAAAGCACAATGATGAAAATCCGCTGTACCGTACATTGGCTGCTGGTGGGTTCCGTGATATTACGCGGATAGCTTCTAGTGATCCGATTGTGTGGCGGGACATTTTGCTAAGTAATCGTGATGTTTTGCTAGGCCTGTTGGAAGAATGGAATGGGCAAATTGAGCGTTTTACCCATTTGCTGAGAACACAAGACGGAGAGGGAATCGCTGACGAGTTTTTGACGGCTGGGCATTTCCGCAGTGAACTGCCGGAGCGCCGCAAAGGTGTCATCGTCTCAACGTTTGATCTGTATATTGATGTACCGGATACGCCCGGTATTATCGGAAGGATTGCAATGGAGCTGGGAAATCACAGCATTAACCTGAGCAATATGCAAATCATTGAGAGCCGGGAGGACGTCCCCGGTATTATGCGGCTTTCCTTCCGGCAGGAGCAGGATTGGGAGCGTGCCAAGACCCTGCTAGATTCGATGGGCTATAAAGTAGTGGTGTGAAGATTGGGGAAAGTGGGTGTGCGTTAAGGAGATCGCTCCGCTTCTCCAGATTCAAATGAACCTCTGCGCTACGGAACGCCTCAAAAGCACCACAATTTCTGGGAGTGAAGTTGTAGGAAAAGATTTAAAGCGAGCGAAGGTTCTCTTATGCTCGCTTTTTTGTTGCTTAAAGAGCAAATGGAATCATTCTAGGTGTTACTTGGTTACTATGATTTTTCTATACATACCGTCGAACATTATAGGTACATCCTCTTTGATCCGCAATTTTAGCTTTTGTTTTTCATACAGTTCTTCAAAATTCAACCCGATATCGGTTCCTAACACCTTAATAACGGGCCTTATCGTTTTTTTGAATAATGAGGGCTTTTTTCCTTTAGGAGAAAACTTATCGAAAATAATAAGTTCTCCGTCTTTTTTCAAAACTCGCACCATCTCATCGAAGCATTTATTTGCGTCAGGTACTACCGAGAGAATTAAACTTCCTACTACTATATCAAATTGCTCATCCATAAAATTCATTTGTTGAGCATCCATTTCTAAGAATTGTATGGAGGTATTGGTAAATTTCTTTTTTGCTTTGTTAAGCATTTCAGGTGAATAATCTATGGCAGTAATATCCAGCCCGTAGTGATTTATCAATTCTAAATCTGCCCCAGTTCCTACACCTACAAAAAGTATTTTTTGCGCGCTATGAAATGACTTTTCTTGAAATATGATCTTTCTAGAATTGAGGAAGCTACCTGAATTGAAAAACTTATCATAAATTGGAGACCAAATCTTATATATTGCCTTGTTCCAGTTATTATTCATTTCTTGCCTCCTACCCATTGAAAAAATTTATTATATA
This sequence comes from Paenibacillus sp. 1-18, assembly GCF_000520755.1. Classification (NCBI taxonomy): domain Bacteria; kingdom Bacillati; phylum Bacillota; class Bacilli; order Caryophanales; family Paenibacillaceae; genus Paenibacillus; species Paenibacillus sp. 1-18. The sequence continues at coordinate 45,575 of NZ_ASSB01000293.1, read as the reverse complement.
ATAATGTGTTTTAATAGAATAATCAAATAATTGGTAAATTATTGAAAATCGGAGTTTATCAACCCACATGTGAGGCAACTGAATACGCTAAAGAGGAGTAATTGAAAACAAAAAAAAGACCACCCGGGCAAAGCCCCGGGTGGTAGCTACTTTTCTGAAGTAGCTGAGTAGGATAGGAGTGGAGAGAAACCATACTGTACTTTTATTATATGTATACGTTTTCATTTTGTCAATGTTTTTTTTAAGCGTTTTCTTTTTGACTGATTATTTAAACCGTGCGTCCAAAAATAAAGCGGGTTCAATAGACCAGTCACTCCATCTACTTTATCTTGAAAAAACATAAAATCAATTGAAAAGTCGTATATTTGAATCTGTTGCCAGCGTTAGGGAGCCAATGATGGAAATCGTGGGGATTTTGGACTTTTTTACTGGCGGGTATTTTGTGGTACAATAGGTAAGTCCATTTGGGATAATGAGTATTGTCGGGGATAGCACCGTTAATGTTGGCAGTACATAGGGTAAAAAAATAACAAATGTTCCATGATGCTGTTTCATCATTTGCGCAGAGGGCGCAACTTTTTTTGACCTGTTCGGTATATATAGACAGAATCGGATGGGGAAACAGCACATGTATGGGCGAGGAGGGTCTCACTCGAATGATGACAGATTCCCAGATGATTCAGGAAATCAAACAAGGTAATGTTGAGGTTTATTCAGAATTAATGAGGCGGCACCAACGTAAAATTTTAGCTTTTGTTTATCATATGCTAAAAAGTTCGAACCTGGAAATGATCGCTGAGGACTTATGTTCGGAGACGTTTTACAAAGCGTACCGGAGCCTGCATTCTTTTCGCGAGGTTGACGCATCGTTCTCCACTTGGTTATATACGATTGCACGCAATACAGTGCTAAGCGAGCTTCGCAAGCATCGTAGCGGTCAGGTTCCATTGGAGGAGAGCGGTTATGTGCCGGTAGCACCACCGGATGTAATTCCGGAGCAGGCCGTCCTACGCGGCGAGAAGGTAGAGATGGTCCGTGAAGCGATCAACAGATTGCCTGAAAAGCAGAGATCAGCGCTGATTTTGCGTGAATATGAGCAATTGGATTATCAGGAGATTGCTACTATTTTAGGACAGACGGTCAGTGCGGTGAAGTCGTTGCTTTTCCGGGCAAGAACCAGTGTGAAGACGCAGTTGGAGCCTTATTTTTTTGAACCTCTCTATGAGGAAAACGAAGGGATGAGCAGCCAATGAAATCCAGGGACGCTGAGGATTTGTTCGCTACAGGCAAAAATGTATCGAAACAGGACTCGGAGCGCAGACGAGCCAAAAGCTCGTCTGACAAGTGGGAGCTTGGTTCGGAAGAAAATGAATGGAATTTATCAAAAGAGGGTCGATCCGCTATCCGCGATATTTCCTTTGAAATAACAGATGAGCAGGTAGAGGCGATGAATCGCCGGGTTATGGATCGCATTTATGAAGAGTCACCGTGGCTTGTTCCCGGCGAGCACCGACGTGCGCGTGTGAACCCGGCAGCCCGTAAGTATATGTCTGTATGGATTGCTGGTTTTTTAGCCGTATTTTTGTGTAGCTTTTTGTTTTTGAATTGGAATGGAAGCTCCTCTCAGGAAACTCCCCCTCAAGCGGCACCTGTCATGGATACAGGCATTTTACCGACAGGCTTGCTGAAAACTACAAGTACATCTCCACAATATCAATATCACATTAAAGATATGAATACAGGCATTATGGAACCGCTGGTTGCAAGCATTGTTCCTACTTACCCGCAATATTGGATCTTGTTGTCTGTGTTGGCGCTTGCGCTTGCTTTATTTTCTCTGGGCTGGATCCATCGGACAAGAAGGGTTAGAAATTAGCCTGAATAACAGAATAGCGGAGGAACGACACAATGCTTATTGGTTTGATCAGACATGGATTGACAGACTGGAATGCGGTGGGTAAAATTCAGGGCCACAGTGATATTCCGTTGAATGAGGAAGGGCGACGGCAGGCACGCCTGCTGGCAGAACGATTAAAGGAAGAACCCTATCATTGGGACGGGCTTATTACAAGCAGCCTCTCCAGAGCGAAAGAGACGGGAGAAATTATTGCTTCTGCTCTGCAGCTTCCGCTGCTGGAGCCGGATGATCGACTAAGAGAACGTGCTTATGGCAAGGTCGAGGGGATGACACAGGCTGAACGTGAAGAGAAGTGGGGGATCGACTGGCACCTGCTTGATCTTGGACAGGAGAGCGATGAGGCTCTTCAGCAGCGCGGTTTGGCTTTTATGGAGGCCATCTGGTCGGAAAATCGCGAGAAAAATCTGTTGGTTGTTTCCCACGGGGGTTTTTTGGCTAATTTGTACAAGGCGCTGTATCAGGAAAAATGTACGGAACGAATTGGAAATTTGTCATTGAGTATGCTTCAGCGTGAAGGTCCTGATTGGACACCCCTTTTGTATAATTGTATGAAGCATTTACAAGAAAAAAGTGAATGTAATTCAAAAAGATAAAGAAAGGCCACGATATTCTACGAACCGTAGAAGTCGTGGTCTTTTTGTTTTTTTAATTATACCTTTACAAAAAAATAGGTTTAGAGTCTGAACATTCCGTCAAAGCTGTGGGTACAACAGGTAAGAATCATTTCCGGATGACAGTCCAGTGGCGAGGCGATGGAACGATGAATCTGGCGGATATGCTGACATTTGCGGATATTGTGCACTTGAACAGAATTGCGGTGTATTACGATTGTGACTGTAAGCCCAATTCCAAGCATGAGTTAATCCAGGGTATTTTGACGAAGCTTGGCAGCAGCAGTTTTTTTGAGACGCAGGTTAGGGAGCTGAGGTTGTCAGAAATAAGGTTTTTGAATGCACTGTTGTTCGATGACCGACCTTACTTCAGTATGGAGGAATTGATTGCGATTGCCAAACAATCTGTCGATGGGGACGTGGATAATGGTGAACGGCCACGGGACATCGTGACCCGTCTGCGCTCTAGCGGCTGGCTGTTCAACGGTTCTACGCACAGCACGAGATATTTGTACCAAATTCCGTTGGATATGAAGGAGCGCTTTCGCCGTGTTATGGTGCGTGATCTCCAAAACGGAATGTCCCGGGTAAGTGAACCGTCATCGTACCGGGAAGAGGGACATCTTTTGGCGGAGGATTTACGACTCTTCCTTCAGTACATGGGGGAGCATGAGGTTCCGCTAAATCCCGAGGGGGCATGGTACCGTCGCAATCAGCAGCAACTAATGGAGCATTTGCATATTGCGGAGCCACTGCTGGGCAAGGGAGGCTGGCGTTTCGGATACGGTTCCTCTTTTAAGTTTTATCCAGACCGAATGGCACTACTGTATGATTATGCCCGTCACTCCAGGTACATTGAGGAGAAGGGAGATCGGGTTGTGCTGACGGCAAAGGGGGAGGCGCAAAGAGAGCACGCAATAGAGGATGAAATGATGCAGCTATTCAGGTTTTGGTTAAGATTGTATAAAGGAGCTGTTCCCAATCTGCTTTCTCTAGTCTATTGGATTGGAGAATGTGCCAGGCCCTGGACATCCTCAGAGTCGCTTTTTGTACATATCGGGCCGCTGATCCGACCGTTTTACTATGATACGCCCCGTTCGGTCTTTGATCAGAGGATCCTCCGAATGATGCTACATCTGGGTATGCTTCGTCAAGGTGAGGACCCGATAAAACCATCTGTACAGATGACGGCCTGGGGGCTGAAGCTGGCTGGGGACTGCCGCATTGTGCGGAACGGCCCGGGTATACGGCTCCATTGACAAGCAGCACGCATGTTGATAGAATTCACCCAAAATGAGAGGGTGAAGATAATGCTGATTCACTATAACGGAAATATGCCACAGCTCCATTCATCTGTCTATGTGGCAGAAGGAGCAAAAATTGTCGGAAAGGTAACGATCGGCCAAGATTCCTCCGTATGGTTTAATGCCGTACTGCGCGGGGATATGGCGCCTGTCATCATCGGTGAACGCTGCAATATTCAGGATGGGGTCGTGGGCCATGTGAACACGGACCAGCCTCTAGTGCTGGCGAATGATATTTCGGTGGGACATGCTGCCATTATCCATGGCTGTACGGTAGGCAAAGGCACTTTAATCGGTATGGGGGCCATTGTACTCAACGGAGCGGAGCTTGGTGAATATGCTTTAATAGGAGCAGGGTCGGTCGTTACGGAAAATACTAAAATACCACCCTATACTCTTTCTCTCGGTACACCTGCCAAAGTGGTGCGTGAATTGACCGATGCGGATTTGCAGCGGATGTCACGAACGGCACTCAGCTATGTGGCGAAAGGAAAAGAATATAGGATCTCTTAAACTCATGTTGGAGGTGCATCCTATGGATAAAATGAAGGTTACTTATGAAGTAATGTTGGGGCTGTCTGCTGAAATGGTTTTGGACGAGGCATTACGTAAACACCGGAGTGAAAAGCTCTACAAGGATATTGATGAGGCGCTGGCCTCCGGAGATGAAGTAGCTTTCCGTCATCTTACGGATGAGCTGAGAGCGATGAGTTGAAACGATTTTAGGGAGCTTTAGCTGGGCATTTCAGACCCATCGTCAGTTCAAGATCATAAATCACAAACCTGACCGTAGCTGCGGCCAGGTTTTTTTGGAAATTATAAATTTTCAGGTGGAGCTGAACAATCCTATAATCGCAGAATAACTTCCGCTAAGCAAGATCGACTTCCGTAAAAGTACGTCGATAGACGTTTTTCTTATACGATTGGATATGATATAGTTTTGGAAGGATGGAGCCTGTGGGGGTTCTATCGTTTGAACGGAGGATGAAGGACATGTCGTTATCTTATTTGTGGAGCCGGTCGTTCCTGACGAGCCGGCCTTTTTTGTGGCTGTTGTTCTGGTGCAATCTGATTGGAACAGTGTATGGGTACATATGGTATGGAGGACAGCTGGAATATACGCTAAAATTTCACCCGCTGTGGCAAATTGTATTTGTGCCTGATAGCCCGACGGCCAGTCTGTTTTTTACATTCTCTATCATATTTTTGCTTTATCCTCCACGTCTCAAGAGCTTGAGACTGATTCGTCAGGTGATGGAGGCGTTGGCTGTGGTTACGAGTATAAAGTACGGTATCTGGGCCTCGACTATTATTTTTTGGGGTGTGGCGCAGGGGGACCATATGATATGGCAGGATTGGATGCTGGTGGCTTCTCATACGGCCATGGCAGTTGAAGCACTGCTGTTCGTACGTTTTTTTACCTGCAATTGGATTGCTTTAGGATTGGCCGCTATATGGACACTGTTAAACGATACGATGGATTATACATTTGGCATTTATCCGTACCTTCCAAAGACACTAACGGATGATGTACCGCAAGTGCGTGCTTTTACCTATATACTGACGCTTTTCAGTATCGTAGCGGGATGGCTGGCTATGCTGGCACGCAATCAAAAGACATCGTATCATCGAGATACAGCTTGAGTCGTAGCCTGGTTTCGAACGATTCACCTAAAGCCAGTTCTAGTCCCGGTAACCTTGCCATACAGTAAGGTGAGGAGGGATGTCCCATGATTTGGGGTCGGGGGTTTCGTATTACGTTACGTGTTGTATCGAGTATTGTGTTATCTATGGTCCTGCTGCTGTTCGTCTGCGTCCCTCCAGGTATAGCGGTAGCACGCGATCAGTCAAAGCCTACTGTTAATACAAAAGAAATTCAAAAAATGGATCAAACTGCTGCGATATTGTACCGGGACGTAATGGACGGGAATATTGAAAAAGCGCGCGCGGATGTAGCTGAGGTGAGCCGATGGTTCAGCACTGGGCAGGTACAGGCAGCGCTATCTGTAGAGGCCATTCATGCTTTATCCGGCAGTATCCTTGAGGTGCAGCAGGCTACACAGTCCGTGCAAGCTTCGCCTGATGAGTGGGTGAAGGCAGCGGCCAGTTTGCGGCTTGCGACAGATGCACTTGCACATCCGCGCCAGCCCTTATGGCAGCAGTATTATAAAATTTTAAAAGAAGATGTCAGTGGCCTGAACACCCAGTTTGCTAAAGGTAACATGAAGGGTTTTGCGGCTGGAGCCGCAGTGCTGGAGGATCACTATGAGACGATACGTACAGCAGCCCTCATCCATGGTAAGACAAGCGAGGTCGTACGGACCGATTCATGGATTTCCTACGTAAAAGGATTGGGGGATCAGCAAAGCGTAGATGCTTCAGCGATTAGGGGAGCATTGGAGCAAGGGAACCCGACCTTTAATGCCTTGTTTGGACGTGAAAAAGACGCCACCGCTTTGGCACCATTTATCCCCCGTGAGAGCGAACGCCGAGCGGAATTGGCAATCGGGACGATTGTACTGCTGGTGCTGACTTATGTAGGGTATCGGAAATATCGAACCGGGTTTTCCAGATAACGCTGAGCAGCTGAATTGTCCGAACTGCTCGAGCAGTCGCAGCTGGAGCCTTGGATCTGTTCTATATACGTTTGTCCTCGCCCGGATTTCCGGGCTATTCCTCTTTGAATCCCTCTCCATGCACATCGTGCACATCCTGAATGATGATAAACGCTCGAGGATCGACGGACTTCACAATCTGATGCAAACGCCGTATTTCCTGGCGAGACACGACGCAGTAGGCAACATGCTTGGCCTGCTTGGAAAATGCTCCTACAGCGGGAATAATCGTAACTCCCCGATCCATGTCCTTTGTAATCATATCGGCAATATCCATCGTATGGTCACTGATAATCATAAAAGCTCTGGCTGAATAAGCCCCCTCCTGTATAAAATCAATAATCTTGGACGCGATGAACACGGCGACTAGCGTATAGAGAATTTTTTCTTTTGGTATGTAAAGTAATGAAGCGCCGATAATGACAATATCAATCACCAGCAGAATCCTTCCCATACTCCAGCCGAAATTTCGATTTAAAATTCGAGCGATAATATCCGAGCCGCCAGTAGTCCCGCCAAAGCGGAATACAATACCTAACCCGGCCCCGAGTGTAACCCCGGCATATAATGAAGAAAGTATAATATCGTGTTCGGTTTGAAAGGTCCCCATCCATCCGAAATGAATCATTTTTTCAAATAACCACAGAAAAAAAGTAAGCGATCCGATACCTATCCCCGTATATATAATCTGCTTGCCACCAAGCATTTTCCATCCGATCAAAAATAAAGGAATATTCAGGAGTAATGTGGAGAGCGAGGGGGAAATCGAAAAAGCATAATTCAACAATAGCGTAATCCCTGTAATGCCGCCTTCCATCAGTTTACTGGGTATAATGAAATACAGCAGACCGAATGCATAGATAGCAGTGCCGAGCAGAATGGGTAAAATGATTTTAAGCTGTTCGATGAATTTGGATATCTTCATATAATCCCTCGCAATAGCAGTTTGGTGATGAACGATTTCTTGTAATTCGGGAAAACCGTAGATCCTTATGTTTAGTATACCTTTTTATGGTAGCTTTAAAAGTCTAATGATTACAAGATGGAGGCGCAAGTTCAATTTAAAAAAAATTTGTTTTAAAATGTGCTTTACGATAACATATGAATAAACCTGCACATAGGGGGATTGTATGCTTCATGGAAAAATCGTTAGATGATATTCAACGTGAGGTAGATCAGTATATATCTCAATTCAAGGAAGGGTATTTTAGCCCTTTGGCGATGCTGGCCCGGATGTCTGAGGAAGTCGGAGAACTGGCGAGGGAAGTGAATCACTCCTTTGGCGAAAAACCGAAAAAAACGGATGAGGCTGACAATTATATTGAGCTGGAGCTGGGGGATATTTTGTTCATTACGGTTTGCTTTGCGAATTCGCTGGGTATAAATTTGACCGAGGCTCATGACAAGGTCATGCATAAATTTAACACACGTGACGCGAATCGCTGGACCAAAAAGGACACCGATTAGGCGTTTTGTACATATGCTGTACCAAACCGGTTACCCGGAGGTGCAGTGTCATGAAGGCGGAGGAATACGTTCAGAAAGCTTACCAATGCATTTTGCAGAACGATTTTGAGCAGGCCGTGGAATGGTTTGAAAAAGCGATTTCAGCCCAGCCTGATCATGCGGAGCATTATTTCCGGTGTTCGGTGACCTATGCTCGCAGTGGACGTTTGGAGCAGGCGCTCGCCTATGCAGAGCACGCAGTTCGTCTGGCTCCACAGCAGGATGAATATGTGCTTCATCTGCATGCGCAGCAAGCCAGGCAACTTACGGAGAAGGCCAGAAAGATGCTGGATGTAGAAAAAATTACATCACAGCTGCATCGAGATGCGATCTTGCTGCTGGAACAGGCAATTGCTCTTGATCCGCTATGCGGTGATGCATTTATGCTGCTCGCATTGATTTATGATGAATTGAGTGAATATGAGCTGGCTGTGCAGGCTGCCCGTGAGGCGGCTGCATTGTTTCCTCACAATGTACAGCTTGCCAATCTCATGAAGAAGTTATGCCAACAGATGAATGAACAAATCTAGCACAAATTGATGCATAAGGAGTTGTAGGGATATGTCAGAACCAATAAAAGTAGCTGTCGTAGGTGCAGCAGGGCGTATGGGCCGTGAGGTTGTCAAGTTGGTTCTCCAGGATGAGGAACTACAGCTTGTGGCCGCAGTGAACAGAACGCACGCCGGCAGTGATGCCGGCCTTCTCGTCGGACTGAAGGAAGCGGGCATCGCTATTGTAGAGGACGTGGAGCAGGCTTTGCTGGATAGTCGACCAGATGTCATGGTCGATTTTACGGGGCCGCGTTGTGCGTACGCACATACAGCGCTTGCGATCAAGCATGGAGTTCGTCCGGTTATCGGAACCACAGGGTTAACACCCGAGCAGATTGATGAACTGGACAAGCAGTGCCGGGAACAGCAAATCGGTGGTCTGATTGCGCCTAACTTCTCCATTGGAGTCATTTTGATGATGCGCTTTGCGGCTCAGGCGGCAAAATACTTCCCGCATTTGGAAATCATCGAATATCATGGTGACCAAAAATTGGACGCGCCTTCCGGAACAGCCATCAAGACTGCAGAGCTGATTGCGGAGCAACGCCAGGAGCTGCGACAGGGCAATCCGGAAGAGGAGGAAACCCTTGAGGGATCACGTGGCGGTTACTATCAAGGCTTTCGTATCCATAGTGTCCGGCTCCCCGGCGTATTCGCGCAACAGGAAGTGATATTCGGAGGATTTGGACAATCCCTTAAAATCCGTCAGGACTCTTATGAGCGGGCTGGCTATATGCCTGGTGTCAAAATCGGTATTCAAAAAGTCATGGAGCAGCCGGGACTTGTATACGGGTTTGAGCATTACATTGATTAAGAATAATGCGAATGAATTGACGAACGGAATTATAGAATGAGGCAGGAGGAATTTCGAATGTTAAAGATTGCATTTATAGCGCATGATCGTAAAAAGGATGAAATTGTTAATTTTGCAACGGCATATGAGCATGTGTTTACAGACCATCAATTGTATTCAACAGGCACGACAGGTCTGCGCATTATGGAGCAAACAAAGCTTCAAATTCACCGTTTCATGTCAGGACCGCTTGGGGGAGACCAGCAAATCGGAGCCTTGGTTGCACAAAACGAAATGGATATGATTATATTCTTGCGTGACCCGTTAATGGCACAGCCGCATGAGCCGGATATTAGTGCGTTGCTGCGTCTGTGTGACGTGCAGGGGATTCCTTTGGCAACTAATGTTGCAACGGCTGAAATACTGGTTAAGGCGCTGGATCGCGGCGATTTTGCATGGCGTGAGCTGGTACATAAATATAAACCGGGCATTGACGAGTTGGGTGATGTGAAATGACGCTGGACATCCTGATTTTTGGAGCTCATGCCGACGATGCAGAGATAGGCATGGGGGGCACGATTGCCAAGCATACAGCCGCTGGTTTAAAAGTGGGTGTGTGCGATTTGACACGGGCTGAAATGTCCTCCAATGGGGATGTGGATACTCGTTTGGCAGAAGCTGAGCACGCATCGAAAGTGCTGGGGCTTGCCGTGCGGACGAATCTGGGACTGCCTGACCGTGGATTATATGTGACACCTGAGCATGTAGCTGCAGTTACAGCAGAGATCAGGCGTCATGCACCCAAAATCGTATTTGCTCCATATTGGGAGGATCGGCATCCGGATCATGTTATGTGCAGCAAACTGGTGGAGGAAGCGGTGTTTAACGCCAAGCTACGACGCTTTATGCCAGAAAAACCTGCGGTTCAGGTGGAGCAATTATATTTTTATTTTATTAATGACATCGGCAGAACGGACCTGATCGTGGACATCACCGAGCACTATGAAGCCAAGGAGCAATCGCTGTTAAGCTATGCTTCGCAATTTCAGGCTGCACCAGGTAAGGATACGGTAGCTACGCCGTTAAATCAGGGATATGTAGAGCGTGTGAAAGCCCGGGACTCTTTGTTGGGTCAGCGAAAACTGATTTCATATGCAGAGGGCTTTGCGTCCAAAACGCCTCATCTGGTTAAGCTATTCACATAAGGATTTATAAAATTCTTGACATAAGTGTGCACTGTATTTGGTGTGTGCTATTATTAAAAGTCATTTCCGATGAACGGAAGGGGGCAGCTTAACTTGAATGACAAATTGAAAATTGGAATTACCTGTTATCCATCGCTGGGAGGTTCCGGTGTAGTGGCGACAGAGCTGGGCAAATTGCTGGCCGAGAAGGGGCATGAGGTCCATTTTATTGCCAATAGTATTCCGTTCAGATTAGGCGGGGCATTCCAAAAAAATATATTTTATCATGAGGTTGAGGTTAACGACTATTACGTGTTCAGATATCCGCCTTATGATTTGTCGCTGGCCACAAAAATGGCCCAGGTCGCACAAATGAAGAACTTGGATGTACTTCATGTTCATTATGCGGTACCCCATGCGGTCTGCGCTTATTTAGCCAAGGAAATGGTGGGCGATCACCTCAAGGTGGTAACCACGCTGCACGGTACGGACATTACGGTGCTGGCACAGGATGAATCGTTGAAAGACCTGATTCGCCTGGCTATTAACAAAAGCGACGCTGTGACAGCAGTTTCCAAGGATTTGATTCGTGAGACGATAGATGCGCTGGAGATTACTCGGCCCATTGATTTGACCTACAACTTTGTCGACAAACGGGTGTATTATCCAAGAGATGCGGCTGCGCTGCGGAGAGATTTTGCACAGCCGGATGAAAAAATTATGATGCATATTTCCAATTTCCGCCCTGTCAAACGGGTGGGAGACGTATTGGATATATTTGAACGAGTGCAGGAAAAGATACCTTCGAAGCTGCTGCTGGTTGGGGAAGGGCCGGATCTTCCGAAAATCCGCTGTAAAATAGAAAATTTAGGCTTACAGGATAAGGTATTCTTTTTGGGTAAGCAAGATGAGATTGCACAAGTCATTTCCATGGCGGATGTGCTGCTGCTTCCTTCGGAAAAGGAAAGCTTTGGGCTGGTTGCGCTTGAAGCAATGGCTTGCGGAGTGCCGACCGTTGGCTCTCAGGCAGGCGGCATACCTGAACTTGTTGTACATGGAAGTACGGGCTATCTTGCTGAAATTGGCAACACCGAGGCAATGGCTGAATATGCAGTCGAGCTGTTATCCGATGAAGCGATGGCAGAACGTTTCCGTGAAGCCTGTCTGGCACGTGCTCGTACTGTTTTCTGTGATGAGCTGATTAGTCGTCAATATGAAGAAATATATTACCGTGTGTTGGGACGCGAGGTACCGGATCTTAAACCGATCTGCGTTTAAGAAGACGGACTCGCGTCCGTTTTTTTATTGAATATTTGCAAAGGGGGAAACCCTGTGAACACAAATACGTGGCAATATGCTGATCAAGAGATGGCTCTTCATAGCAGAGAGGTCATACATACACTAACGGCAGCAGGTCACGAGACCTACTGGGTAGGTGGCTGTGTACGGGATGAGCTGTTAGGTCGTGCTATTCATGACATGGACCTGACCACTTCGGCTGAGCCTGAACAAGTCATAGCACTGTTCCCTCATGTCATTCCGACAGGAATTCAGCATGGGACGGTTACGGTCATGCAGGGCGGTCATGCATTCGAGGTGACCACATTTCGTACGGAAAGCGGCTATGCTGATCACCGCCGACCCACGGAAGTCGCTTTTGTGAAGGACATCCGGCAGGATCTGATGCGACGTGATTTTACCATGAACGCGATAGCAATGGATAAATATGGAGCGCGAGTGGACCCGTTTGGAGGGGAAGCTGATTTACGGGCTGCTCTCGTCCGTTGTGTGGGCCGTGCCGAGGAACGATTTGAGGAGGACGGACTGCGAATGCTGCGTTGCATCCGTTTTGCCTCTGTTTTCCGTTTCCGTGTCGCCTTCAACACCTGGAAAGGGATGATTCGACGCAGAGAAGGACTTCGATTTATAGCAATGGAGCGCGTACGAGTCGAACTGGAAAAGATGCTGTCCGGGCCGGACCCATTGCGTGGGCTGGAAATGCTGAGGCGCAGCGGATTGCTGGCCTGTACAAAGGTGCCTGTTCCCTGGGAGCAATGCGAAAGGGACGCGCTCAGCGGGATCGTGGAGCTGCCGGATGAACTGCGTTGGGGCTTGCTCCTGTTATCTTGCAGACTGACCTCGGAGACAGCCGACGAGCTGCTGAGAGCTTGGACCTTCTCCAACGCTGTACGTCTGCGGCTGGTCCATCTGCTGGAATGGGAGGCCGAGCTAGTCAGCTGTGCTGTGGTGATAGCGGTTGATTCTGCTTCGCACAAAGATGATGAATTCCACGATGAGGCACTGCGTCGCAGCTGGATTCGACTGTTAATTAAACTGGGACGGGATACCGCTTTGGATTGGCTTGAGCTTTATAAGACACTGCCTCCCTCATTCCGTGGATTATCGTCAGGGGCAGACATGCATGTGGCGAGGATGGCAGAACTGGCCAATTCGTGGACGAAGCAAGCCGCTGTGATTCGCATTAAGGATTTAAACATTACAGGAAATGTACTGGTTCAAGCGATGAATCGACCGGGTGGGCCTTGGCTGGGGCAGACGCTGGAACAGCTTCTACTGGCTGCCGCCTGCGGAGATATCCCGAATGAAACAGAAGCATTGCTTCAGGAAGCGAAACGGGTGACGAAACGGGTGATAAGTAGTGAATAATCATGAGAGATTGTTAGGCATACTGGAGGAGGGGACATCCGATTATGTCTCAGGGGAGGAAATCAGCCGCCGCCTCTCGGTCAGCCGCACGGCGGTATGGAAGCAGATTAACAAGCTGCGTGAGCTGGGCTACAATATTGAAGCCTCCTCGCGTCGGGGCTACCGAATCGTGTCCCGACCAGATCGACTGGAAGTTTCCAAACTGGCACATTCATTGAATACACAATCGTTTGGCAAGCGTATCGTTATACTGGATTCGACGGTCTCCACTCAGCAGGATGCCATGCGTTTGGCAGAAGAGGGAGCGCCGGAGGGAACGGTAGTGCTGGCAGAGGAGCAGACAGCAGGCCGGGGACGTTTGGGCCGGAGGTGGTTTTCACCTCGCGGCAAAGGCGTCTGGATGAGCATTGTGCTGCGTCCCACCCAGCCCATGGCCTTTACTCCCCAACTGACACTGCTTACAGGTGTGGCGTTGTGCAGGGCCATTCGTCGTCTGACGGGTGTGAAGACTGGCATAAAGTGGCCGAATGATCTGCTTATTCATGGTCGCAAAGTGTCCGGTATTCTGCTGGAATCTGCAGCAGAGGATCAACGGGTCCGCTATTGTATTGCAGGCATCGGCATTGATGTGAATTTGAATAGGGATGATTACCCCGAAGAGCTATCCCAGGTGGGAACGTCCTTGAAAATAGAGGCAGGGCGTGAAATTGACCGTACTGAATTGATTGCAGCAGTGCTGGGGGAGATGGAGCAGCTATGCAGGTTGTATGCAGAACAGGGGTTCCAGCCTATAGCCATGCTGTGGGAGGCGCTATCGGTAACGATCAACCGCACTGTACGTGCACACACCGGACAAGGGGTAGCAGTAGAAGGTACTGCCGTTGGCTTGGACCCTTCTGGGGCATTAGTGGTAGAAACAGATCAGGGAGAGCGAATTCAGGTTATTTCAGGCGATATACAATTGTAAGAGCTAGCATAGCTGTGAGTAACGCCCGGAATCGCTATCTCTGTGCAAAACTTCACGTGAAAAAGTGGATGTTTTTTGTTATACTGTGCAGGAGGCGGCATCGGACGGTCCGAGCTGCACTCCAAGGGCACATGCTCTACTTTAGCAAGTTTGTAAAACCATCATAACTTCATTTGAAGGTTACGTTGGATTCTGCTCTGAGCCGAACAGGACCGAGACAGAAGGGACGATCTCAAAATGAGTGTCTTTTTTGGCTGTTCGGACCTTTTAATGACGCACATATGCAGGCGTTCATAAAAGGTTATTTTTTGTGCCAAAAAAAGATGAAGGGAGCCATGCCAAGTGGCCGGAAAACAAGCACTGAATATTGTGAAAATGAAAAAAATGAAGCAGGAGGGCATTCCGCTCAGCATGCTGACCGCGTATGATTATCCATCGGCTAAAATAGCCGAGGAGGCGGGAATTGACATGATTCTCGTGGGTGATTCGCTGGGTAACGTAGTTCTCGGTTACGATTCGACCATTCCCGTAACTTTGGACGATATCGTATACCATTCCCGGGCGGTAGCAAGAGGTGCGGAGCATACATTTATCGTAGCGGACATGCCTTTTATGACATACCACAGCAGCGTATCGGAAAGCCTTCAGGGTATTCGCCGTCTGATGCAGGAAGGACATGTGCATGCTGTCAAATTGGAAGGCGGAGCAGAAATTATCGACGTCGTAAAAGCGACTGTTCAGGCAGGTGTACCTGTACTGGGACATATCGGTCTTACACCACAGTCTGTTAATCAGATTGGCGGCTATCGCATTCAGGGTAAGGATGAAGCAGACGCACGTCGGTTGATGGATGACGCCAAGGCGCTGGAGCAAGCGGGTGCATTTGGCATTGTACTAGAATTGGTGACTGAGGAGGTCGCAACGGCGATTTCCAAAGAACTGTCCATTCCGACCATTGGAATTGGTGCTGGACGCGGATGCGATGGTCAGGTGCTGGTCTATCACGACCTGATTCAATATGCATCGCCTTATTACAGCAAGCGCTTTGTTAAAACCTATGCCGATGTAGGCGGCTTGATCCGCAGCAGCATTGAGCAATATGTGAGCGATGTGAAGGGACGCGCCTTTCCAGCTGAAGAGCATGTGTTCAGTGCGGACGATCGTGTCGTGGAAGCTCTGTACGGTAAGGCCAAAGGCCAGGCTAAGGAGCAAGTTAGGCAACAAGCTAAGGAAAAGGTGGAATCCCAGTCATGATCATCGTAAGAGAAGTGGCTCAGCTGCGGCAGGCTATTGCTGAACGGCGGCAGCTTGGCACAAACAGAGCAAAAGCGGAATACGGTTCTGCTGCTATACAGCAACATACAGTCGGCTTTGTGCCGACGATGGGGTACTTGCATGAAGGCCACGCAAGCTTGATGCAAAAGGCGCGTGAACTGTCAGATACAGTGGTGCTCAGCATTTTCGTCAACCCGATTCAATTTGGACCTAATGAAGATCTGGACAGCTACCCTCGTGATGAAGCACGTGATCTGGAGGTAGCGCGGCGCGAGGGTGTGGATATTGTATTTTTGCCAACAGTAGCGGAAATGTACCCGCAGCCAACCCGAACCAAAATTCACGTATCCGCTTTGACGGAACGCTTATGTGGCGCTTCACGTCCGGGACATTTTGATGGTGTGACGACGGTGGTAGCCAAGCTGTTTAACATGGTCAATCCTGATCTGGCCTTCTTTGGTATGAAGGACGCGCAGCAGGTTGCTGTGCTTCAGCAGATGGTGACCGATCTCAATATGAATGTGACCATTGTACCTTGCCCGATCGTCCGAGAGGCTGACGGTTTGGCCCTGAGCTCGCGTAATGTGTATTTGAGTGCAGAGCAGCGGGAGCAGGCGTTGGTACTGTCCCAATCACTGCGCAAGGTGCGTGAAGTGAGCGAAGATGCTGTACAAAACTCGTTTACAATCGGTCAGATACATCAAATGGTAGAGTCCACCATTACCTCCTCACCATTGGCAGACATTGATTATATTGAAATATTAACTTTTCCCGGCTTAGAGCCAATTCTTGCCGAGCAGCGGCTAAGTGATGTTCAAGAGGACATCATTGTAGCGCTGGCTGTGAAATTTGGGAACACCCGACTGATTGACAATATTAGATTACAGAAAGCGGAGGTGCTTTCCCATGTTTAGAACGATGATGAAATCGAAAATTCACCGTGCGACGGTGACTGAAGCCAATCTTAACTATGTGGGGAGTATTACGATTGATGAGGATTTGATGGAGACATCCGATCTGCTGGAAAATGAAAAGGTTCAAATTGTGAACAATAACAACGGGGCCCGGTTGGAAACCTATGTTATCCCTGGACCGCGTGGCAGCGGCGTGATTTGCCTCAATGGTGCAGCAGCGCGTCTGGTGCAGCCTGGTGATACGGTCATTATTATTTCCTACGCTTCTATGTCAAATGAAGAGGCAAAAACATACAAACCGACTGTGGTATTCGTTGATGAACATAATAAACCAGCCCAGACGGCGAATAAGGAAGTACACGCTACGATCATGTAATGAATGGGAGTGCGGATGAAACACGTCCTTTAGGCGAAGAATGTGAGTGTATTACTCCATCTTTCGTAAGGGCGGGATGCACATGTTCCAGCATGTATTCGCAGAAATGAACAGCATGTTAGATGATATCGTGAAGCATTACCCATCAGCCCAAGGTTCTCGCAAGCAGGAGCTGCTGCAGCATTGGAGTTTGCTGCGGAAAATGAGTGACAGAATTATGGATGAATGGCTGGCCTTTGAGGAAAAAATGGTTTGCCTGCGAGCGGCCGGCTTTTCCGCAGAGTCCGACATTTCTGACGCAGAGCTTTCTGAAAAGGAACTGCCTGAAAAAGAGCTGCTGGCTTATAATCGGGGACAAGGGTATTACCAACTGCTTATGTACCCTGAGGCCATTCAGCAGTTTGAACAGGTATTACAGCATTTTCCGAACAGCTGGCAAAGTCGTATGTATTTAGGGATGGCGCATTTTCAACTGGAGGATACAGCGGAGGCTGTACGCCATTTTCAAAAGGTGCTGCACCTGACAGAGCAGCCAGGACTCAAGGCGGCCATCTATAATGCGCTGGGCTGTCTGATGGCCAAACAGGCTGATGTAGAGGCAGCGCAAAAATGTTTTGCTCGCGCGCACCAGCTCGATCCTGCAATGCCCGAGCCGCTGCACAATATGGAAGCCTGTTTGTCCGGTACCAAAATGCTTCGCTACGACAGCTCGATGATGCCCTGGATGTAGTTGTCAGACACCGGGTAAGACGATGCATGCCCACCTCCTCAGGCGGCGTATGCATCGTCTTTTTTGGCTGTCTTAATTTCCAAAAAGGCGATATTCTGCTATGCTGTTATACGGAGTTATTATTTTTGTATGTGTCAAAAGAAAGGATTTAGCCCGAATGAAATTTGCGGTATTGGATTTTGAAACGACAGGCACCCAGTCCGCGGATGACATCATTCAAGTCGGACTTGCAATTATAGATCATGATAACAGCATTTCCCGTCTTTACGGTTCTTATGTGAACCCTGGCAGACCTATTCCGCCTTTTATTACCGGGTTGACCGGAATTACAGACGATGACGTCAAGGATGCTCCAGCACTTGAAGAGATGATGATGGAGCTTGTACCTATGCTGGATGATGTTGTGCTGGTCGGTCATAATGTGGCATTTGATTTTAATTTTTTGCAAAACGCTTTAGATCGGTGTGGATATCTGCCGTTTAGCGGTAGAATTTTGGACACAATGGATTTTCTGAAAATCATGTTTCCATCGCTTTCCTCCTATCAGCTGGGATTTGTATCTTCTGAGTTCGGGCTGGCTCATGACCGTCCCCATCAAGCAGACAGCGACGCGTTGGCTACGGCCGAGGTGTTTTTAAAGTGTGTGGGAGAGCTTCAAGCCTTGCCTTTAATCACGATACAGCGGCTCAGTGATTTGTTCGCAGAGGAAGAAAGTGATCTTGGATGGTTTCTTGACGGGGTACGTGAAGAGAAAGAGCTTGATCCCATTCAGGATTTGGAGGGGCATCAGTTTTATCGCCAGCTTGCACTAAAGGTGGAAGATTGGACAGAGCTAGCTACTCCACGCAGAGAAGATGATCCAAATCCGCTGTCGGGTGTTTCCTTTGATAAATACATGGATGATGTGCGAGATCATTTACGTTCATCCTTGAGCCAATACGAGGAGCGCGAAGCGCAGGTACAGATGATAGAGGATGTAAATCAGGCGCTGAGTGAAGACAAGCATTTGCTGATCGAGGCGGGTACAGGGACAGGCAAGTCTCTGGGTTATTTGCTTCCATCACTGTATCACAGTGTAAAATATGGTCAGCGAGTCACAGTAAGTACGCATACAATCAACCTGCAGGAGCAATTGCGTGAGCGCGATATTCCGATGCTGACGAAGGTGATTCCGTTCCCGTTCCGGGCTGCCATTTTTAAGGGGCGGGGGCATTATTTGTGTCTGCGCAAGTTTGAACATAAAATAAACAGAAGAGACTTCGCAACACCCAAGGAAGACTTAATTACAGCTGCCCAGATGATCGTCTGGCTGACACTCACGGAAACTGGTGATGATGAAGAATTGAATCTGAGCAACCGTGGCGGAGATTTTTGGGAAACAGTGGCAAGTGATTCCGAGTCCTGTCTTGGCCGTTCATGCCCGTGGTTCCGTAAATGCTTTTATCATCGTGCACGTCATGAGGCCGGAACAGCGGATGTGGTTATAACGAATCACTCCAAGCTGTTTACGGATGTCAAGGCTAGTCATCAGCTATTGCCAAGCTATGAGCATCTGGTCATTGATGAAGCACACCATCTGGAGGAAGTTGCTGGTAAGCATCTGGGCATGCATATGAAATATTTCACACTCGTTCATACGCTGACCCGGCTGTTCAAAGACAGCAAGAATGGACAGCTGCCTTCATTGCGTCAGCAGTTGGTAAAGTCCGGTCATGAGAAGTCAGCAGATTGGGCTTCGATCATCGACCAGGTATATCCACTTGTGCTGGAGGTCAAAGAGACATGGGATTTGTTAAGCGACAAGCTATTTGGTATGCTGCCGGAGCGAAGTGATGCGACACCGGGTGAAACGGGGCAGTTTTCTTCCCGTCTCAAGCCGTCGGCCAAGCCTGCCAAGTGGGATCAAGCGGCTGCGCTGGAAAATCAGCTAAATGTTACGCTAAGCGAAATTTTGCGCAAGGGCGATAAGCTGATGCTGGACGTAAAGGAAGAACATGACGATTATGCGGCTGACAGCCTCATTACCGATATCACGGGACTGCTCAAGGATTTGGCGGGTGTGAAGGAAAATTTGCGCTTCTTTATGCGTCTTGATGATGAAACGACCGTCTACTGGCTTGAGGCAAGCGGGCA
This sequence comes from Paenibacillus sp. 1-18, assembly GCF_000520755.1. NCBI lineage: Bacteria > Bacillati > Bacillota > Bacilli > Caryophanales > Paenibacillaceae > Paenibacillus > Paenibacillus sp. 1-18. The sequence continues at coordinate 26,031 of NZ_ASSB01000293.1, read as the reverse complement.
ATTTCGCAGTAAATCACTGCAATTTTATGCAGTGCCTGTAGATGTGAGCCGCCAGCTGAAAGAAATGTTTTTTGACAAAAAAAGAAGCATTATTCTGACCTCAGCTACCTTATCGGTAGATAAGTCGTTTCAGTACATGACCGATCAGCTCGGTTTGCAGGAAGCTGCAGAAGAGGGGCGGCTTATGACTTCGCAGCTCCCGTCGCCCTTTAACTACAGGGATCAGGTGTTGCTGGTCATTCCCCGGGATTTCCCGAGTGTAAAGGGAAGTGTTGGAGATGCACATTTTGTAAATATGCTCGTTAGCTCGCTAGGCTCGACTGCTCAGGCGACCGGGGGGAGAATGCTCGTTTTATTTACCTCGTACCGGATGCTCCGGCAGGTGTACGAGCCACTCAAAGAGGCATTATCTTCCAGTGATATCACTGTGCTGGGACAGGGTGTAGACAGTGGGAGCCGCAGCAAGCTGACCCGGCGTTTTCAGGAGGCCAAAGCTTCTGTATTGCTGGGAACCAGCAGCTTCTGGGAAGGTGTCGATATTCCAGGCAAGGCGCTGACTTGCTTGGCAATTGTCCGGCTGCCGTTTCAACCGCCAAATCACCCGTTGCTGGAGGCGAAAAGCGAGCTGCTTCAGCAGCAAAAGAAAAATCCATTTATGAAGCTGTCTGTTCCACAGGCGGTCATTCGCTTTAAACAGGGATTTGGGCGTTTGGTACGTACAGCGAGCGACCACGGGGTCGTCATCGTATACGATACACGTGTAATCGAATCCTATTACGGAAAGCACTTTTTGTACTCGTTACCGGGACCAAAAATGGAGCATATGCCGACGGAGCAAATGGTGCCCCGCATCTCTGAATGGCTCCAATCCGCCCCGGAGACTGAGGCATAATGGACGGATACTTAAACATGTCCGTTACAATTAGGGGGAGCAAGTATGAAATCAGATAAAATTTCAGAGGCAGTTGTGCGGAGGTTACCCGTATATTTACGTTATCTGAATGCACTGCACAAAAGGGAGGTGGCCACGGTCTCTTCCCAGGAGCTGGGACAAAGACTGAACTTGAATCCGGCTCAAATTCGCAAGGATCTTGCATATTTTGGAGATTTTGGCCGAAAGGGTATCGGTTATGATGTTACTTATCTTATTGAAAAAATACGTCATATTCTGAAAATTGATCAGCAAATCAACGTCGTATTGGTCGGAGCTGGTAATCTGGGTCAAGCGCTTTCGAATTATAATGCTTACTTAAAAGATAATATGAAAATTGTAGCGGTATTTGATGCGGTTCCAGAGAAGACGGGGACGATGATCAATACGTTGATCGTTCAGCCAATGGATCAATTGGAAGCGACCATAAAAGAAAAAAATATTCGGATCGGGATTATTACCGTACCGGATTTCGAAGCGCAACACGTGGCTGACAAACTTATTGAGAGTGGTATTGAAGCGATCTTGAACTTTGCACCGATCATTCTGAAAACCCCGGACAACATCCGGGTACATACCACAGATTTTACAACCGATTTGCTTAGCCTCGCTTATTATTTAGAGGATGGAAAGGAAGAATTGCAATATGACGGTGAATAAATGGATAATTAAAAACGGCTCCTTTGCCGTAAACGGACCGGAAGTCGGAGTAATCCATGGCTATATGATTGTGGAGGATAGCCGGATTACTTACATTGGCGAGACTTTGCCTGCGGGAGAGGAAGAGACAGACGCTTTTGACGGTAAAGGCTTGCTCTTTTTGCCAGGTCTGATTAACACTCATGGTCATGCGGCGATGTCATTGCTGCGTGGGTATGGTGATGATTTGGCACTTCAAGTATGGCTTCAGGAGAAAATGTGGCCGATGGAAGCTAAGTTCACATCTTCAGATGTGTACTGGGGTACTTCCTTGTCTGTGCTGGAAATGCTGAAAGGCGGTACGACGACCTTCCTGGACATGTATGATCATATGGATGAGGTGGCTCGTATAGCTGAAGAATCAGGCATTCGTGCGAGTCTGATGCGTGGGGCGATTGGATTATGCTCTGAGGAGGAGCAGCGAATCAAGCTGGCTGAGGCTGTGACTTTTGCACGTAACTGGCATGGTAAGGCAGATGGTCGTATTACAACGATGATGTCTCCGCATGCGCCTTACACATGCCCGCCTGCGTTTATCGAAAAATTTGTACAGGCTGCGCATGATTTGGATTTACCGCTGCACACACACATGTCCGAGACTCTTGCAGAAGTTGAGCAAAACGTACGTGATTATGGCTTGCGTCCAGTTGCACATTTGGATAAGCTCGGCTTTTTCTCCCGTCCTTCACTTGTTGCTCATGCCGTTCATTTGAACGATGAAGAAATAGCTTTGCTGGCTGAACGTGGTGTAGCGATTTCGCATAATCCGGGCAGCAACCTTAAGCTGGCAAGTGGTGTAGCAAGAGTGCCTGAACTGCTGCGTGCAGGGGTTACTGTTTCCCTCGGAACAGATGGTCCTGCCAGCAATAATAATCTGGATATGTTTGAGGAAATGCGTCTGGCTGCGCTCATTCACAAGGGAGTATCCGGTGATCCTACGGCAGTTCCTGCGAGTGAAGCGCTGCGTCTGGCAACAGAATACGGCGCGAAGTCGATTGGTTTAAAAGAGGTAGGAGTACTGGCAGCAGGCAACAAGGCTGACTTTATCGCATTAGATCTGAATCAGGCGCACTTCTTGCCGCGTACAGACCTCATTTCCCATGCCGTATACTCCGCAAGCGCCAAAGATGTGGCTCATGTGTGGGTTGATGGTCGTCAGGTCGTGAAAAACGGTGAGTGCCTGACTATGGACGAGGAACGTATCAAACATGAGGCACAAGCCGCCTTTGAAGGGCTGCTGTCGCGCTAATTCAGGTGTCACATCCCCTTAGAGAGGAAGCACAGGTTTGAAAAATAAGAAAAAATGGATAGCGGTCGCCGTTTTGGCCGTGATACTGATCCTGGTCAGCATGTTCTGGTATTATTCTTATGTTACGCAAGACCAGGTGGCTGAGAGAAATGCCGCTATCATAAAGGCCAAGCAATCGGGTGGTCTGGTCAGCACGACTCGTACATGGAAGTCAGTATGGAGTCAGGTATATTGGGTAGTTCAAGGGAAAAATGCCCAAAATGAAAATATAATGGTGTGGGTTCCCTTTCAAAAAGTGGAGGGACAGCCTAATGTACCTGCCGCAGATAATAGCGGTATCCATACCGAGCTATTGAAAAACGGAGTCGACGAGGAAAAAATGAAGGCAATCATTCAGCAGCAGCTTCCAGATGCAGAGATTGTGAGTCTCCAGCCGAGTGTGTTCAATGGCGAATATGTTTGGCAGCTGTTTTACAATGATGGAAGTCATCATAACTATACCTTTTACCGTTTCTCAGATGGGGGATCGACGGGGGTAAAGTATACATTGCCTAACTACTAGAGTGATGTGGGGAGTGGCTGATGATGGTTTGAAGGGGTAGGAGTGCCTGGGAGCGCTGCGTAGTCCATTTGATCTTACGATCGCTGTTGCCGCCGGATTTTTTTCGATTAGATTCTTATGGGGAAAATCCGGCGGCAAAGGCGAACGCTCCGCTTCTTCAGATTCAAATGGCCCACTCAGATGGCTGACCGCCATGGAGTCACTCCAAACACCAGGGAGTTGAGGTAGGAGGGAACGGACGCCGCGCTTATCTCCGTTTTGGGTTTTACATCTGTCAATCTTGTTCCCGGATTTCTCCTCTGACATAGGCTTATTCGAGAAATCTGGAGGCGGCCGATGGAAAGCATCATCCCCTGCGGAGTGGCGCAAAAGGTAACTTTTAAACTCCGTTTATATATCTTGGAATGATTGAAAGTTAAAAAAAAGACGTAAATACGATGAATTCGTATTTACGTCTTTTTGATTTTATGTTTGATTAGGATTTATCATAGCATAACTATTTGAGTATAAAACCGTATCCGCCTGTGCAGTACCTTCATATGTAATTTTAAAAGTTTGGATTACATGTTGTTCATTTACCTTAAACAGGTATAAAGTGAAGTCTATTACATATCTCATAATGTTTTTTTCCTAAAAATGGTTCAATTATAGATATTGACTAACGTAAGCCATAATTTCGTGGCTATGTTATCATGACTACTTATACGCAAAAGGAGATTCATGAACATGGGAAAAATGGATGGGAAAGTTGCATTGGTAACAGGTGGAGGTCAAGGGATTGGTCGGGCTATCGCTTTACGGCTGAGTCAAGATGGCTTTGCCGTTGCAGTCGTGGATTTAAATGAAAGTACAGCTCAAAGTGTTGCTCGAGAGATCGCAAAGGCAGGAGGGCACTCGCTTGCGCTTAAAGTTGATGTCTCCGTCCGGGATCAGGTTTTCGCCGCCGTACAGGAGACAGCTGAGAAACTCGGTGGCTTTGATGTTATCGTGAATAATGCTGGGATTGCTCCTTCCAAGCTATTGGATGATGTTACGCTGGCTGATTTTGACAAGCTGTTTCACATTAATGTGACCAGTGTATTGTGGGGCATGCAGGCGGCCACAGCCAAATTTAGAGAGTTGGGTCATGGTGGTAAAATCATTAATGCCTCTTCCCAGGCAGGTCATGTCGGTAATGCCAATCTAGGTATTTACTCTGCAACTAAGTTTGCCGTTCGAGCGCTAACACAAACCGCGGCTCAGGAATATGCACAATATGGAATTACGGTTAACGCCTACTGCCCTGGCATTGTACAAACTCCGATGTGGAGCGGAATTGATAAAGAAATTACGGCCTCTAAAGGTGAAGCTATAGGCGATGCTACCAAGGAATTCGGCAGCAAAATTGCTCTGGGTCGTCTCTCAATACCGGAAGATGTATCAGCCTTCGTGTCCTTCCTGGCAGGCCCGGATTCCGATTACATGACAGGACAATCCCCTCTGATCGACGGTGGCATGATGTTTCTATAAAGGACTATGTTGTTAGCGATGAGGTAATAAAACTTTATATATATGCAGCGTAGGTGCTACATGCAAATTTTTGTTATAGCCAAGTTGCTTATAGAAGTATGAGTAACAGAAAGAACGCAAAGAAAGCCGAAGTAGTGAAATAAATCTAGACACCAGAAGCAATAAGGAAAAGACGTAAATACGATGAAATTCGTATTTACGTCTTTTTTGCTACGCCGCAAAGCTAGGCTGAAAGCCAGCGAAGCATCCTTACTTAGCTAACTTTCCTGCTAAGGCAAAATTCATCTTTATGGCGGGCAGTAGCGGAGTGGAGGATTTGAATCTGGAGAAGCGGAGCGTTCGCCTTTGCCGCCGGATTTTCCCCATAAGAATCTAATCGAAAAAAATCCGGCGGCAACAGCGATCGTAAGATCAAATCCTACACGCAGCGTCTCCCACCCATAACCAATGATTTTGCCCAACCCCAACTCCCCCACACATTGCCTTCGATATTCGATATACGTTATGATATACTATATTCCTAAGTGATAGACAAATATGATAGAAAAAGGCTTGCTGTTTTGCAGCAAGGTCAAGATCATAAGTCTGTTTGTTGTAGACATTCGTCCCGTTTCTTCTTTGTTTTACATTTTGAGAGGAGGATGTTATTTGAAATTGCGTGCAGTTCCTATCGTTGTTGCGGCAGTTTTGGCAGCATCGCTGCTGTTTGGAGGATGGTTCATTTACCGTCAGGTTACAATGCAAAGTCCTCTGGAAAAATTGGTTTCTCAATATCCCGGCGTGACAAGCGCTCAAATAGATATTAAACCGGAACAGGTTGTATTGAAACTGGATCTCAAACCACAGGCAGATGTGGCCGGACTAGTCGATGCAGTTAAACAAAAAGGGCAGTCCATCATTGGTAGCCGCACCATTAAGCTCGACATCGAAGATCATTCCAATTCAGCACTGAATCAATGGTGGTCTGAGGCTATGTTTCCCGTAGCGGAAGCGATGGAAAATAAAAAATATACTCAAATTTCATCTACTGTGGAGCAGATGAAAAAGAAAAAGACGGGCATCCAGGCTGATACCGATATGGATTCAAACAATGTCTATATCCGACTCAGCGAAGGTAAAGCGACCAAGTTTATCGTTTTGCCACGTCAATCTCAGCAAATGGGGGTATGGCCTAATGCCTAGATGGATCAAGGAAGCACTAATCGGCATTGTGCCGGTAACGATCATATTTCTCATCTTTATCGGGGTGAATATTGTCCCACTGCTGATCGCAGGTATAATGCTCAGCGGCTTGTTAATGCTCATGCATGCGCGCGGTGGCTTGGCTGTAGGTGCCGGGCAAGAGCGTAAACGTAAAAAAAATGGCCCGGACAAGCTGACTTTTGAAGAGATCGGCGGGCAGGAAAGCGCCAAGCAGGAGCTGCGAGAGGCGCTGGACTTTTTGAATCGACATGATGAAATCTCAAAATTTGGCATTCGTCCCTTAAAAGGCGTTTTGCTCACAGGTCCTCCGGGAACCGGGAAAACGCTGATGGCGAAGGCAGCCGCACATTATACCAATTCTGTATTTGTTGCCGCCTCAGGCAGTGAGTTTGTTGAAATGTACGTTGGTGTGGGTGCAGGTCGTGTCCGTGAGCTATTTCGTGAGGCTCGTACTCGTGCAGCCAAGGAAAAGAAGGAAAATGCGATTATTTTTATTGATGAAATTGATGTGATTGGCGGTAAGCGTGAGGGTGGACAGCAACGTGAATATGATCAGACTTTGAACCAGCTGCTGACAGAAATGGATGGTATTTATTCAGCTGATACTCCACGTATTTTGCTTATTGCGGCTACAAACCGTAAAGAAATGCTGGATAGCGCTTTAACACGTCCGGGACGCTTTGACCGTCATATTCAAGTGGATTTGCCTGATAAAAAGGGCCGTCTTCATATTCTGAAAATTCATGCTAAAAACAAACCGATTCAGGAAAATACGAATCTGGACAAAATTGCTGAAGAATCCTATGGTTTTTCAGGCGCACAGCTGGAAAGCGTCATGAATGAAGCGGCAATCTATGCGATGAGACAGGAAGAGAAGATGATTGCCCAAAAACATCTGTCGATGGCCATCGACAAGGTAATGATGGGCGAGAAAACAGACCGTGAATCCACGTTGGAAGAGAAAAAACGTGTAGCCATTCATGAGCTGGGACATGCTATTATGGCCGAAATCGTTCGTCCCGGCAGTGTGAGCCAGGTAGCGCTTAGCCCACGTGGGAAAGCGCTCGGCTATGTGCGACATAATCCACAGCAAGAGCATTATCTATATACCAAGCAGTTCCTGGAGGAGCAGATTATGATTTCCCTCGCTGGGGCTGCAGCAGAAGAAATGTACTATGGCGGTCGAAGTACAGGCTCAAGTAATGATTTTGAGCAGGCACTGAATATCGTTCACACGATGATGACTTCCGGGTTGACGTCACTTGGCATTATTAATATGGATATGGTTACAAAAGAGGAACTTATGCGTGAAAATGGCCAGATTATGGATGGGATGCATACCCGAACTTTGGAGCTGCTTGAAAAGCATCGTCCCGTGTTCGACAACTCTCTTGACATCCTGATGAAGGAAGAAACATTGTCCGGAGACCAATTTAGATGTCAATTTAGTGAAAATGCTTTATTACCAGCATAATTTTTTATGCTGGTTATTTTTTTTTACTTTTAGTCCGTGCTAAGATATTATTATCTATTGGGACATAAACATGTATTTTTCGACAAAGAAGGATACAATATATGAGAGTGACCAGGAAAGGGTGGAGTTAAGAACCATGCAATTTAAAAAAATCGGCGTCATCGGCGGCGGCACCATGGGCCAAGGTATTTCTGAAATGCTCGCGTCCAAAGGAATCGATGTGCTGCTGGTAGAGCAGACACCAGAGAAACTAGACTACGCCTATAATATGATTGAAACGAGTCTGGACAAACAATTGGAAAAGTGGGCCATCACACAAGCGGAGAAAAAGTTGATTTTATCCCGCATTCAAAAAGTATCCCATTTGGCGGAGCTTGGCAGCTGTGATATGGTCATTGAGACGATTACAGAAAACCTGGACGAAAAGAAAGCTGTTTTCGAAGAGCTGGACTATGTGTGTCCAAGCAACATTATCCTTGCAAGTAATACATCCACGCTTAGTCTGACCGAGCTTGCCAGCTCGACCAAGTACCCAGAGCGTGTTATTGGCATGCACTTTATTTATCCGGTATCCCGCATTGATCTTGTGGAAATTATTCGTGGATTGAAAACTTCTGATGAGACGTTTGAAAGCACAAAACTGTTTGTTGAAGAAATAGTAGAGAAAAAAGGGGTTATGATTTATGAATCCCCAGGCTTCGTAACAAGCCGTATCATTTGCTTGCTGATCAATGAAGCGGCACACGTGCTTCAAGAGGGTGTAGCTTCGGCTGAAGATATCGACGATGCTATGCGAATCGGTTACAGCTTCCAAAACGGTCCTTTGGAAATGGCCGACCGCTTTGGTCTGGATTCCGTTTTGGCTGCTCTGGAGCGCATGTTCCGTGAATTTGGTGAGTTAAAATATCGTCCGTCCATCGTCCTGAAGAAAATGGTGCGTGCAGGTAATCTGGGTGTAAAATCGGGCGAAGGTTTCTTTAAGTACGACAAGGATGGTGACCGGATATGAAAATTCTCGTAATCAATGCAGGAAGTTCTTCCCTGAAATATCAACTGTATGATATGACGGATGAGTCCGTTTTGGCAAAAGGTTTGGTAGAGCGTATCGGTATGGACTCCTCCATCCTGACGCATAAGCCAACAGGCAAAGAAGAATATACTGAGGTTAGCGAAATTCTGGAGCATACCACAGCGGTCCGTAAAGTGCTCAATGCACTTACAGATGCGGAGCATGGTGTGATTTCCAGCGTTAGCGAAATTGAGGCTGTAGGCCATCGCGTGGTTCATGGAGGCGAAATCTTCAAGCAGTCAGCGCTGATAACGCCTGAAGCGAAGAGTGAAATCCGTCGCTTATTCGACCTTGCGCCGCTGCATAACCCGCCTTCCATGATGGGGATTAGAGCCGCAGAAGCGAATATGCCGGATGTGCCGCAGGCTGTAATATTTGATACCTCGTTCCACCAAACCATGCCTGAGAAAGCATATATGTACGCCATTCCACGAGTGTTGTACAATAAGTACAAGGTACGTCGTTACGGCGCACATGGTACTTCTCATGATTTTGTTAGTAAGGAAGCTGCCAAATTCCTGGGTCGTCCTCTGGAAGATTTGAAGATCATTACTTGTCATATCGGTAATGGCGGTAGTATAACAGCAGTTCAAGGCGGTCTGTCCGTAGATACTTCCATGGGTATGACTCCACTGGAAGGCCTTATGATGGGTACACGTAGTGGTGATTTGGACCCTGCAATCGTGCCTTATGTTATGAACAAAGAAGAACTGACGGTCAATGAAGTGAACTCCATGCTTAACAAGCACAGTGGACTTTTAGCTATTTCCGGTATCAGCAGTGATATGCGTGAAGTCACAGAAGGTATGGAAAAAGGCGAAGCTAATTCTACATTGGCATTCGAAATGTATGAATACCGTCTGCGTAAATACATTGGCTCCTATGCTGCGGCAATGAACGGGGTAGACGTGATTGTATTTACAGCAGGTGTAGGCGAGAATTCCGTCGTGCTGCGTAAGAGAGTGTTGGAGCAACTGACATTCCTCGGTATCGAGCTGGATGATTCGCTTAACGCTATTCGTTCTGGTGAGCCTCGCCGGATTACAACGGCAAACTCCAAGGTAGAAGTATTAGTTATTCCAACGAACGAAGAACTGGTTATTGCCCGTGACACGTTCCGTTTGGTACAATAGTTCAACCGGAAAAAATTAAATTTTATGCATACAGTGTTCTTACTTCAGTCTGTATGTATCAACAGTTGAGAACAAACAGCCTGACCCTTGGGAAGGGCTGTTTGATTTTCGGTTAAGAGGAGAGACGGTCATGACGAATAAAAGTACGATTGCCCAAGTGGGTCGCCATGTAGGGGAAACGGTTACAATCGGCGCTTGGGTAAATAATAAACGATCTAGCGGTAAAATCCAGTTCCTGCAATTGCGCGATGGCAGCGGATATATTCAAGGGGTTATCGTGAAAAGCGAAGTGTCCGAGGACATTTGGAATGATGCCAAATCCTTGACGCAGGAAAGCTCCCTGTATGTGACTGGAATCGTGCGTGAGGAACCGCGTAGTCAATCAGGTTTTGAATTAACGGTTACAGGTATTGAAATTATTCATCTGACTGAAAACTACCCGATTACACCAAAAGAGCACGGGGTAGATTTCCTGATGGATCATCGTCACTTGTGGCTGCGCTCCGCCAAGCAACGTGCTGTTCTGATCGTACGGGCGGAAATCATCCGTGCTGTTCAGGAATTTTTTAATGGCAACGGCTTTACGAAGGTGGACCCGCCGGTTTTGACGCCTTCTTCCGCAGAAGGTACAACAGAGTTGTTCCACATCAAATATTTTGACGAAGATGCCTATTTGACACAAAGCGGGCAATTGTATATGGAAGCGGCAGCAATGGCTCTGGGTAAGGTATATTCCTTTGGTCCAACTTTCCGTGCGGAAAAGTCCAAAACACGTCGCCACCTGATCGAGTTCTGGATGATTGAGCCGGAAATGGCTTTTGTCGATCATGAGGAATCATTGCGCATCCAGGAGCAGTTTGTAAGTCATATCGTACAGTCTGTTCTGAAAAATTGTGCGAAGGAACTTGAAACGATTGGACGCGATGTTTCGAAGCTGGAGCAAATTCAAGGGGAATTCCCACGCATAACGTATGATGAAGCAATTACTTTCCTTCAAGGCGAAGGATTCGATATTCCTTGGGGTGAAGACTTTGGTGCTCCTCATGAAACGGCAATTGCCGAGAGATACAACAAGCCTGTATTCATTACACATTGGCCGACTCACATTAAGGCATTTTATATGAAACCTGACCCAACTCGCCCAGAGGTTGTTCTGTGCGCCGATATGATCGCTCCTGAAGGCTACGGCGAAATTATTGGAGGTTCCCAACGGATAGATGATCCGGCCTTGATGGAAGAGCGCTTTAACGAGCATAACCTGACACGTGAAGCCTACCAATGGTATATGGATCTGCGTACCTATGGTAGCGTTCCGCATTCCGGTTTTGGACTGGGACTGGAGCGTACAGTAGCATGGATTTGCGGGCTCGATCATGTACGTGAAACGATTCCGTTCCCACGTATGCTGTATCGTCTGTATCCGTAACCGATGACCGGATCATTCGACAAAACATCTGCGGCAGAATGGGCGGAGGGAGTAGCCTTTGCGATGGAAGCCGGAATGGTCCAGATTCCCTACGCCCTGCTCAAGCATTATCGGACGCTTCGACTGACAGATGGTGAAATGCTCCTGCTGATGCAGTTACTTGCTTTTAAACAGGCGGAACGTAATGAATTTCCGACATGGGAGCAATTACAGGCTCGTATCGGATGCACTGCGAACGAAATCGCGCTCTATTTCAGTAAGCTTATGAAAGAAGGCTTTCTGCGGATTGATTCTGCGGAGGACCGCAGCTCTTCCGTACAATTTGAACGTTACAACTTGACGGGACTGTACCGTAAGCTGGCGGAATGTATGATTGCCGAGCGTACGGAGCCAAACGATGAAGACGAATTTTTGTTTGGTGGGAAACCGGAAATTCAGAATGGAATAACGGAATCTACGACTACAGAAGAACGAAATTTGTTCATGATTTTTGAAAAAGAATTTGGTCGACCGCTATCTCCGATGGAATACGAGACGATTAACAGTTGGATGGATCAGGATCGTTATCCCGAAGAGCTGATTTTGTTGGCTTTGAAGGAAGCGGTGTTTGCAGGAAAGGTGCACTTCCGTTATATTGACCGCATATTGCTGGAGTGGAGTCGAAACCGTGTACGCAATGCCCAGGATGCAAAAGAATACGCCCAGCGATTCCGTGGTGGCGGACGCAGCTAAAGCATCGGTCTGTGCGTTGTAGGCAGTAGTTTTGGTACTAAAGCTCTTACCCTGAGATGGCTATGTCACGGATATCTCGGGGATATCGCCTGTGCACATCAAAACAAGCAGAAAATGAAGCGAGCAAGCAGACTTTAATGATAGAGGACACACCGCTCCGATTGGAGGGTGTGTCCTTTTTAAATATATTTTTTTGAAATATGCAGGGGGAGGAAATTCCCTGACGTCTATAGTATTGGGAAGGGGGAGAGCATCATTGATATAGAGAGAATCATTGAGCGAATCCGGTCTGGTGATCGGCAGGCGTTCCGTGAGATCGTAGAACTGTACAGCAAGCATGTTTTTCATATAGCCTATTCGGTATTGCATGACAGTAAGGAAGCGGAAGATGCCGCGCAGGAAGCGTTCGTTCAGGTGTATAAGTCTCTCCCCCAGTACCGGAACGAAGGTTTCAAAACGTGGCTGAGTCGAATTGCGCTCCACAAAGCGCTGGATATCAAGCGCAAACAGGACAGGCGTCCCACAGAGCTCGTAGACATCGCACAAACCCTTGTACAGTTCCCTTCCCGGGATGAGGATATACTGTCACGCCTGATCCGTGAGGAACGCAATGTGGAACTCTCGGAAAAAATCGCCCAGCTGCCACAGCAGCATCGGGATATTATTCGAGCCTATTATATGCAGGGAAAAACCTATGACCAAATTGCGGATGAGACGCAGGTCGCTTTAAAAACGGTAGAGTCCAGACTTTATCGGGCACGACAGTGGATTCGAAATCACTGGAAGGAGGAGGAATGGCAATGACTGAACAACAGGATAAACCGTGGGTGGAAGGGCAGTTGAAGGACTGGCACGCTTATATAACAGGAACTTGCACGTTAGAAGAGACTGCGCGGCTGGAAAAGCTTTTACTGGAAGACGGACAGGCACTGGATGCATATCTTGCTGCACTGGAGCAGTTGGAACCGACTTTAAAAGATCATGCTGCCCAGATAGATACGGAGCGATTCACAGATCAGGTCATGGCCGCACTCCCCGATATAGATGGAGAAGTGAGTCAAGTTATTTTCAAAAGGCGTCGCTGGTTTGAAACCCCTGTATTTCACTATGTTATAGCGGCAAGCCTAACCTTGATCCTGCTGTCCAGTGGAGCTTTTGATAAAATGATGCTGCAAAATAACGGCAAGCCGCTTCCTCCAAAAGAACGCGTTTCTTACAGTGAAGAGGTCATGCGAGCCACGACAACCTGGCTTGACAAATTTAAGCCTTAAGATGGATTCGTATAAAAATCCCAAGATTAGAAAGGAAGTGTAGCCGTGCCTTATACGGAACGAAGCAAACTGCTGGCATTTCTGCTAAACATCATTCCCGGTGTAGGACACTATTACTGGAAACGCAAGGCCAATGCGTTTGTATATACAATTTTGTTTTTTGGATGTCTGGCAGGAGGTTTATTTTTTGCGGTGGTAGCGAGCGACGAAGGTCCTTTATTGGCTAGTATTTTTCTGTCCGCTCTTTTATGGGGATTGAGTATGCTGCATATCATGATTAGCTTATTGCGTAATGATGCTCGTGCAGTTGTTGCTCCATATCCTTCCCATGCAGGTCCGAACCCGTATAGCTTTTACCCCCAGAGCGCGCCTTATGGAGGTGAAGGCTTGGCGGGAGAAGCACCGGAAGGCGCAACCGATGCAAATACGGATGTGCCGGGAGCAGGAGTAGGCTATGGTCCAGGTTATAACCCTTATGAGCAAGGACACTACGGGGTGCCAGGTTCACCTGTTTATCCAAAAGGATCGGACAATGAACGTTTTTTCACCATATTGCTATCGTTCATCCCGGGATTGGGACACCTTCATCTGGGACTAATGCAGCGTGGTTTATCTTTTCTGATGTCCTTCTTTGGCTTTGGAGTGATTCTCATTTTTATTACCAGCGTCACCAATGAATCTGGGTTTATGGCGTTTGCGGGCGTACTGCCGATTATTTGGCTGTATTGCATGTTTGATGCGGTCCAGCATGTACATCGCAAACAAGCTGGAGAAATTCTTCAGGACCGGACTCTGTTTGAGGAACTGGAGCATGGAAGAATTGAGGGGCGACGTAGTAAAATGCTGGCTACCATTTTATCAGTATTTCCCGGAGCGGGGCATATGTATATTGGTCTGCAAAAACGGGGACTTCAGTTCATGCTGCTGTTTTTAGGAGGAATCTATGTGCTGGATGTGCTACATCTTTCACTCTTTTTGTTCATGATTCCGGTCATCTGGTTTTACAGCTTTTTTGATGCGCTCCAGCAAGTAAGCCGGTATGGTCGGGAACCACTGATTGACAAGCCAGTAATCGGCATGTTTGCACAGTATCATCGGTGGGTAGGCTTGGGATTGCTGGCACTGGGCGCTTATTACATCCTGATCAACGTACTTGTTCCTGGATTGGATCGTCTGTTCCCAGAGGTGAATATTTACTATATCGTTGATAAGTATTTACGAACGATTATTGTATCCTTCTTGTTAATAGGCGGCGGTATTTGGATGATGATCGGTAATTCCAAATCTAAACGGGTAAAGGAGAAATAATAGAATGGATACTGAATTTTCAAAGAGTGAGACTCCCATTAAGGGAGTCCATCATTCTCATAGCGACGGGACAAGCTCTATAGGCTTTTCTGGCCCATCGTCCAATAAGAAGGACTCCCACAAGGCGTCAACTGCTTCAGCAGGGGTATGGAAAGTCGGAAGGCTGTCGATGGGACTTTTTCTCGTCCTGTTAGGGGGCGTAACGTTTGCCTCGAAGTTTTGGGGAGCGGGCATCCTGGAGCAGATTTTAACCTGGTGGCCTGTCGTTTTTGTTTTGCTGGGATTGGAAATTCTGATGTATACAGCGTGGAAAGGGACACGTGAGCGTATTCGTTATGATTTGTTCAGTATGTTCATTACGGCCGTATTGGTTTTTTTCTGTATCGGATTTGCTTTGGTTAGTTCACTGGGACTTACTACGCAAGTCAGGGAAATGATGGGCTCTGTGCAGGAAACAAGGCTTCTCCCCGATTGGCATGAGAAAATGCCTGCCGGAGTGACCAAGGTGATCGTACAGGGAGAAAATCCGTATGCGGTCAAAATTGATACAACCACCTCACCGGAGGTGCATGTGTTCGGAAGCTATGTTTACACAGGCAACGAGAACGAATTTAAAGCACAAGAATTATATCAGACAAAGCAAATCGGAGATACGTTATATGTGCTGCTCAGCGAAATTCCGACACGTTTTATGCAGAATCGGCAGCAGCTTGATGTTACGATTGCTGTACCCAAAGGAATTGCGGTTATTGTTCGAGATAGCCAAGGTAATATCATTGGGCAATAGGGAGAGCTTTAGCTCCAGCTTTACATTCTGCATCATTCGCGCGATACTTTATGAGAGAAGCCCTTTAGATTTATTATGGGATTTTCGGGCGGTTCTCCAGGTAAGTAATTGGAGTAAGTGAGTTGAAGCGCAAATAGGAATGTCATCTGGAAAGAGGGGAAAACAATGATACCATTAAATCCTGATACGCTTACAGGGCGTGAAAATTACAAACTGTTAAGCGGAAGTATTATCCCAAGGCCGGTAGCCTTTGTAACGACGTTGAGCAGTGAAGGAGTGCTCAATGGAGCACCGTTCAGTTATTTTTCCATTGTTGCCTCTGAGCCGCCGCTTCTGTCCATATCGGTACAACGTGTGGATGGAGTGTCCAAAGATACAGCGCGTAACGCGATGGAGCAAAAAGCTTTTGTCGTACATATCACAGATGAGGACAATGTAGGTGCAGTGAATGTAACGGCTTCTCGTCTGTCGCCAGAAGAGAGTGAAATTACGTTAGCCGGACTTACGCCGATACAAAGTACAAAAATTGCAGTTCCGGGTGTGACCGAAGCGAAAATACGGATGGAATGTGTCCTGGAGCGTGCAATACCGCTGGGCGGTACGGAGAGTGAGCCTGCTTGTGATCTGCTGATTGGACGCGTGGTACAATATCATCTATCTGAGGAAGCGTATCAAAACACTTACGTGATTGCTGACAATCTACGTCCAGTGAGTCGGTTGGCCGGGAATAACTACGCGAAGCTGGGAGAGCAATTCATGCTGGAGCGTCCCCAATAAAAATAGAAAGGCAGTCTGGGATTTTATTTTCACGCCCAGGGCTGCCTTTTCCATATAAAAAGAATGTTCCCGCGCTTTTGCTTAGGCTACGTTCTTGGCATTCTATTAAAACTTTAATTTTTAAATATATGAGTATAAAGTACGCTGTTCTTTATTTTGTACTTTTCAGCAGCAGGGAGCGGTACGTCGTTTCAAACAAAAATTCAAACGCCTCCAGATGCTTTTTAGCTTCAAACACATCTTTCCCCCACGCATAAATGCCGTGATTACGCAATAAAATTCCTGGAATCCGCTCATTCAGCACGCCCGGCACCAGCTTGGCAATGGAGGCGATGTCGGCATAATTCGGCAGCACGGGAATCTGGATTGCAGCATTTTCCTCCCATATGTTAAAAGCCTTAATCAGCTCGATTCCTTGCACAGGTACAGAGCCATGTTCCCCGTAATATTCGGAAATCAGGTTGTTAAACACGGTATGCACATGAAAAACGGCTCCGCAGCCTGTCAGGCGATAAATTTCACAATGAATCAGCGTTTCAGCACTTGGCTTGAGGTTGGTGGCTTCAGCCGCTTTTCCGTGTTGGTCAACAAACAGAAAATCTTCCGGTGTCCGCTTTGTCTTATCCTTGCCACTGGCGGTAACTGCAAAATAGAATTGCTCGGGCTGAAAATCACCGATTCGGATCGACAAATTTCCGCTCGTGGCGGGGAACCAGTTGCGAGCTGCAAATAGCTCTTTAACATCGGCGAGTTCTTCCAATGCGCGGCGTTTTTCTTCCAATGTAATGTCTGCCAAGTCAAAGCTCAATTACAGCACCCCTTACTCTTGTTTTAGCTTTAAATCCTTGATAATGTCGTCAAATGTTTCAAAGGGTACGTGCGGTACGCCAAGCTCTTGACATTTTAATGTCAGGTGCGAGCGGGAGTACACGAGGTCGGCAATTTTGGCTCCTTCAAAATCCGTCAGGCTGTCGCCGATCAAAATCCGTTCGTACTGCTCGGCAGGGTATTGACGTATAATGGTCGTTTTGCACATGCCACAGTCGTTCGTACACGGCTCCTCACATGGATATGGCCATGTAATCTGTATGTTATCCCCGGAAAAATCCGCTCCGTTGCAGAAGATGTGATCCTGTGGAATATCGAAGGGCTTAAGCAATGGATCAATAAAAAAATCAATGCCGCCACTGGTGACAAAAAATTCAATATTCTGCTCCCGTACATAGGCCAAAAAGCGTGCAAAGCCATCACGTATACCCGCTTGCCCAAGTACATAGGAGATGATTTCGTCCTTTTGTCCCGAAGGCATCAGAGCAAACATGGCACTTACGCCCTCACGAATGGAGATATGTCCGTTTACGATATGTTGCATGATGGGCTCGCAGCCCTCAGGCTGAAAATGCTGCATAATAGCGACAATATTGTCACTGTTCGTAATCGTCCCGTCAAAGTCGCAAAAAATGACGGGTTTCCTGGATGTACTCATTGCTCGCCTCCCCACGTATTAAGTGCGGATCGCAGCTCAGCATGAGAGCGGGCGTATTCTGCCAGCGGTACATGCTGCTGCACCGCTTCAATCGCCTGCACAAAAGCGCGTCCGCCAGCTTCGGTACCCATCGGATGACCGTGAATACCGCCCCCGGCATTGACCACAACGTCAGTACCAAAGTCACGTACAATTAACGGCACCAGGCCGGGGTGAATTCCTGCGGAGGGCACAGGCATGCTGGCCTTCAGCGGCAGCTCCGGGGTGATCAGCTCATCGCGGATCGCCATGTTTTCCTCACGCGGCATCGTCACCGAGCCGTAAGGAGAAGGGAAGAGCACGAGGTCAGCACCAGCCAGACGCATAAGCTGACCGAGCAGTACGGACGCCGAAATACCGTAATGCGGCGACGGATAGGCTGCACCCGCCAACGAAGGGTGGGCGGCAATCGGTACGGAGATGGCAGGATCGCTGCTTAGCTCATGCAGTACATCGTAGCCGTAGGCCAGTACGTTGAACAGCAGCGCATTCGCGCCTGCGTCGATGGCTTTGAGTGCCTGTGCCTTGAGCTGCGAGGTGGGTCCAGTTAAATTCGCTGCATACAGCAGCTTTTTGCCAGTTTCACGCTCAGCCGCCTCGGCGGCTCTGCTGCAGGCTTCGACGCGTTTTTCAATCGGTGTCAGTGCATTTTCAAACAAAATTTCGTCGTCCTTGATCAGATCAACGCCACCGAGGGCCTGGCGGGTAAATTGCTTGCTCAGCTCGTCCAGCTTCAGACCGATTACCGATTTGAAAATGCTCATGAGCAGCGGGCGATCATACACGCCGAGCCGCTCACGCAAGCCGCTGATGCCAAACTTCGGTCCCGGAAAAGCGGAACGGAATGCCTCCGAGAAGTCCAGCTTCGTCAGCTTGATTCGACCGTCCATCGAAATTTTGCCGAAGACGGTCACCAGCAGCGCGGGAATGTCCCGGCTGAAGTTGATGTCCGGGTAAGCGATAGTCAGATCGGCATAACGTTCACCGGGACCCCCATCATAAACCTCCACGGATTGAACGGAGCCAAGGTGCTTTTGCATCTTATCCCGCTTGGCTTGCGGAAGCTCGGTCCAGCTGCCCACCGTCATGCCGATGGCAATAGATTGGGCCTTTTTATTAAAATCGGCTTTGTCATCGTATACCCGGTAGGTCGCCAGGCAATAGCTCATTCAATTCCCTCCTTAAGTACAGCTCCCATCTCACGGGATCGTTCAGCACAACGCTGCACCGCTGCAATCACGGTTTCGTAGAAATCGCCTTTGTCCAGCGTCTCCAATGCGGCTACCGTCGAGCCATTGGGTGACATGATTTTGTGGCGCAGAGCAGATGGCTCCTCCCCGGTTTGCTGCACCATGCGTGCCGCTCCAAGCGCGGTCTGGACTGTCAGCTCGTGTGCTTGCTCAGGAGTCAAGCCACCACGAATTCCCCCAGCAATCATGGCTTCCATCAAGTAATAGATATAGGCTGGACCGCTTCCGGAGATCCCGGTCAAAATATCCATTTTTTCTTCTTCTATTACAGTCACCGTGCCCACAGAATCGAATATGGCAAGCACGTTTTTACGCTGGCCTTCGCTAATCTCCTTGGAAAAGCTGATGCCTGTGGCTCCCAGTCCAATCGAGCTGGACGTGTTCGGCATCGTTCGTGCGATTGGCTGTTTGCGGCCAAGCAGCGTTTGCATTGTACGAATGGACAATCCGGCGATGACCGAAATGATCAGCTGATCCTCCGACAGGAGGGGACCAAGCTGTCCAAGTGCCACAGCAGCGTCCTTGGGCTTCATAGCAAGCACGATGACCGGAGAACGGCGCAACAGCTCGGTTTTGGCGGCATCCTCTGTTTGGAACAGCACCCCATATTGCTGCTGGAGTTCTTCAAGGCGCGCCTGATTACTGCGGTTGATGACAGTTATACCGCCACGCTTGACGACGGAACGAGCTGTCATTCCGCGAATGATAGCTTCCGCCATTGAGCCTGCTCCGAAAAACGTAATTTGCTCGTTAATTAAAAACTTCGACTGTGATTCACACATTGATTCATAACCTCCAAGGATACGGATTGATTTAAGATATTATTCTCTGATTTGTCCAGTCCCGTACACACGATATTTGGTTGAAGTCAGCGCAGGCAGGCCCATGGGACCGCGGGCATGTAATTTCTGGGTACTAATCCCAATCTCGGCACCAAACCCGAATTCAAAACCATCCGTAAAGCGGGTAGAGGCATTGTGGTACACAGCTGCCGCATCTACCTCCTGCAGAAATTGTTCGGCATGGGCTTTATCCTCAGTGACAATACATTCCGAATGCATCGTTCCATAACGGGCAATATGCTCAAGTGCGTCGTCCAGATGGTCTACCACCTTGACGTTCATAATGTAATCATTATACTCTGTACCGTAATCCTCTTCTGTGGCTGGAACAGCCCAAGGAACCAATGCACGTGTCCGCGTGCAGCCGCGCAGCTCGACCCCGGCATCACGGAAGCGTTCTGCCAAACTCGTTAAGTGTGCTTGTGCGTAATCGGCGTGAACGAGCAGTGTTTCCATGGAGTTACACACTGACGGTCTTTGCACCTTAGCGTTCAGCGTAATGGCTTCAGCCATCTGTGTATCCGCGGTAGCGTCCAAATACGTATGGCATACACCAGCGCCGGTTTCGATGACAGGCACGGTAGCGTTCTGAACTACATTTTGAATGAGCGAACGTCCACCACGTGGAATGATCACATCGAGTAGACCGTTCAAGGTGAGCATTTCGTTGACGGAGGCACGGTCTGAATCTTCAATCAGTTGAAGCGCCTCGCGTGGTACGGCTGTTGTGTCCAGCGTCTGCTGAAGCACTTCAATGATTTTGCGGTTGGAGGAGAGGGCCGCCGAACCACCGCGCAGGACAACCGGATTACCTGTTTTCAAGCACAGGCCCGCAGCATCTACTGTTACATTCGGACGGGCTTCATAAATGATGCCAATCACGCCCAGCGGCACGCGTATTTTCTCAATCCGCAGACCGTTTGGACGTTCGATATGCTCCAGCGTGTCACCGACTGGATCAGGCAGCTCCGCAATTTGGCGCAGTCCTTCGGCAATAGCCCCGATTCGCTCTTCAGTCAGCTTGAGACGGTCGAGCAGCGATTCCGACGTTCCCAGTTCCCGTCCTCGCTGCAAATCATCATTATTCGCTGTAATCAGCTCTTCCGTATGGCTCACCAGTGCCTCTGCCATAGCGAGCAGTGCTTCATTTTTTTGTGCTGTTGTCAGTCGGTTCATGGCTCCTGCACTTTTTCTCGCAAGCGTCGCTTTGGCCCGTACTTCACTGAACTGGTTTTCCTCTGTAGCAGCTGTATTCGTCGTTAATTTACTCATGTTATGGCCTCCCTACATATATAGTGTAATCCATTCATCCCTGTGGATCACCTCAAGCCGGTGAATGGCACCAATCTTGCCTACAACCTCGCCGCTGGGTAATCCTTGTACGATTCGAAGCTGTTCATCATCATAATTGACAATGCCGCGACCTAACACCTTATTTTCCGGCCCCAGCACCTCTACGACATCTCCGGCATGAAAGCTGCCCTCGACACGTCGTACGCCAACGGGAAGCAGACTGTGGCCCCCATGTATCAGCGCTTCCTCGGCCCCATGGTCTACATGCACCGCACCCAGGGGGGTGGACATGAAGCCAAGCCATTGCTTTTTCATCGGCAGCGAAGAGAGGTGGGTGTCAAAATAAGTCCCAGGTCCGTGTCCTTTAACGGCTGCGTCCAGATCCCCATCTGCGCTGACGCGCCCCACATACACAGGCACACCGCCGCGAGTAGCAACCTTGGCAGCTTCGATCTTAGATCGCATGCCGCCAGTCCCTACTGCTGACCCGGAGCCTCCTGCAAGTGCATAAATCTCCTCCGTAATTTCGTCGATACGTTCAAAGCGTACGGCGTTCGGATGCTTGCGCGGGTCTGCCGTATATACGCCATCGGTATCTGTAATAATGATCAAATGCTGTGCTTTGACCAGATTGGCGACCAGCGCTGACAGCATATCGTTATCGCCGAATTTCAATTCGTCAATTGATACGGTATCATTTTCGTTAAAGATCGGGATAACCTGCTGGCGCAGCAATTCTTCCACGGTCATTCCAGCATTATTCATCCTTTTACGGCTCGAAAAGTCACTGCGGGTCAGCAGGATCTGAGCGCTCACCAAGCCAAAATCTTTAAAAGCCTGCTGATAGGCCTGCATAAGAAGAGCTTGACCAACCGCCGCCGCCGCCTGCTTTTCATGCAACAGCTTAGGGCGAAACGGATACCCGATCTCCCGGAACCCGGCGGCTACTGCGCCTGATGTGACCAGCAGCACTTCATGACCTTTTGCACGCAGCAAGCTGATTTCGCGGGCAAAATAAGCGATGGCTTCCCGGTTTAGGCCGCCCTCCACCCCAGTCAGGGAGCTGCTTCCGATTTTAATAACGATTCGTGTTGACAAGACATCCACTTCCTTAATGTGTACTCTTTTTTAATGCAAAAAAACTTCCATCCTTTGTATGCAAAGGACGAAAGTTTGTGCTTCCGCGGTACCACCTTCATTGATGATTCTGGATCATCCCACTTAAAACCTGTTAACGGCAGGCACCGCCTGATTGCGCAGGACGCTCGGGGGTAGGAGTTGGGAGAGGGTCCAGGTAAATTCTTGCAGCCCATCGGAATCTACTCTCTGAACAGGACGATTCTCTCTTAATAGCCCCTTCAACACGCTAATTGATATTGGATACAGAATACCACGAAAAGGTCGAGTTTGGCAAAGGAGTTGTAGCTGGAAATACGGCTTAACCAAACAGGCTCAGCTTGCCGATTCGTTCAACTGCCTCAGTCAGCCTGGCTTCTGAGCTTAGCAGCCCCGCCCGTACATATCCTTCACCGCCGCTGCCAAAGCCAACCCCCGGAGCGACAGCTACTTTGGCCTCACGCAGCAGCAGGTCGGCAAAGGTAGCCGAAGTGTAGCCCTGCGGTACAGGCAGCCAGCTAAAGAAGGAGCCGCTTGGACGCGTCGCCTTCCAGCCGATTTGTCCAAGTGCATCAAAAAAAGCATTGCGGCGCGATTCATAGCGGGCAACCAGCTCGCCTACGCAATCCTGCGAGGACGTCAGCGCTGTAGCTGCTGCTGCCTGAATGCCTCCGAACAAGCTTACATAAATATGATCCTGCAGCAGATTAATCATGGAAATGATTTCAGCATTACCAAGCGCAAAACCAACGCGCCAGCCCGCCATATTATAGGTTTTGGACAGGGTATAGAACTCGATTCCTACATCCTTGGCCCCTTCGGCCTGGAGGAAGCTGACCGGACGTTCGCCGTCAAAGCCAATAGCACCATAAGCGAAATCACTGGCAACCACAATCCCGTTACGCTGCGCGAATTCGACTGTTTCCTCGTAGAAGGAAAGTGGGGCGGTTGCCGAGGTCGGATTATTCGGATAGTTAAGGAACATCAGCTTGGCACGGCGGCGTGCTTCTTCAGAGATTGCCTCGTAATCGGGCAGAAAATTATTGTCTTCCTTTAATGGAAGAAAAGACATCTCCGCTTTAGCCAAGGCTACGCCAGACCAGTAATCGGGATAGCCGGGATCAGGCACGAGGCATATATCGCCGGGATTGAGCAAGATTTGCGGTAGCTGCACCAAGCCTGTTTTTCCACCAAACAAGATGGCAACCTCCGTTTCCGGGTCAAGCGTTACACCGTAATCCTCCTGATAGCGCTGGGCTACGGCTTCCTTGAGAAATCCATAGCCGCGAAAAGGCGAATACTTATGATAAAGCGGGTTGTCCGCGGATTCCTGCAAGGCTTTTACAATATGAGGTGGAGTGGGGGTGTCCGGGTTCCCTTGTCCGAGATTAATGACGTCATGTCCTGCCGCAATTTCACGGTTAACATTTTGTACAAGCGTCGCAAAAAATTGAGTGGGCAACTGTTTCATCACGTCAGCAGAGGGGATGGAAAAATGACTCATGAATTCACACGACCTTTTGGAATAGTTAATTTAAGCTGAACTGGAAAAGTACATGATGCGCCACTGCGTATGCGGATGGTGCTTCCCATCGCTGTGCCCCCAAATTTCCTGAATGAATTACAAGGGTAGAAATTGGGGGGCAAAGGCGAACGCTACCGCTTGTACAGCACCATTCCGCCTACTCCGTTCTCCATGTAAATTTTTCGAATTAAGCTTATATAGTTTGAGAATTAACTTATCATGATTTTACCGGGTTGTATAGGGGGAATTAAGCTTATATGGTTGCGTGCCAGAGCAGGATCGGGCTATGATGGGGGAAAATACCGGACCCAACAGTCATCGTAAGCTCCGGTTTACAGGGAGGATGAACGATTTTGACATATCATGCAGCTCAGCCGTTCCGTGTTGCACTTATACAGGCTTATATTGAACTGGGGAATCCCCCGGAAAATCGCAGTCATATGCGTACTTTAATGGAACAGGCAGTAACAGCCGCGCAAAAACCGGATCTGATTGTCCTGCCGGAAATGTGGAACACGGGCTATGCCTTGGATCGCATTCATGAGCTGGCGGACAAGGAAGGAACAGAGACCCGGGAATGGGTAGCTGCATTCGCTGCCACACATCAGGTGAACGTGGTAGCCGGGTCGATTGCAGAGAAAAAAAGTGATGGTCATGTGTACAATACAATGATTGTTTTTGACCGGACAGGAGCCGAGGTGGCTTCGTATTCCAAAATTCATTTGTTCCGTCTTATGGAGGAAGAAAAGTATTTACAGCCTGGTGAGGAAAAGGTTATGTTCATGCTGGATGGCGGGATTCAGGCAGGGGCTGCGATCTGCTATGACATCCGTTTTCCCGAACTGGCCCGTAGTCTGGCCTTGTCCGGTGCCAGCCTGCTGATCGTACCCGCGGAATGGCCTCATCCCCGGCTCCATCACTGGCGTACCCTGCTGACCGCACGGGCCATTGAAAATCAAATGTATGTCATGGCCTGTAACCGGGTTGGTCGCAGCGGAGATACCGATTTCTTCGGACACTCCCTTATCATTGATCCGTGGGGAGAGGTTATTGCCGAGGGCGGAGAGCAGGAGGAGATCATTACAGGAACGATGGAATCAGCCTTGGTGCAGGATGTGCGCGGTCGTATCCCGGTATTTGAGGATCGTCGCCCCTCTTTGTATGACCGATAAACGTCGTTCTGTTTAGTCGTCCTGCATAATAGAAAGGAACATTTCATGCTCAAGGAATGAATTTAATTTTTGTGTAAAAAGAAAAAAGTGAGTGAAGCTGATATGGAGCAAGCGTTTGATGCCTCCCGATAAAAAAATTATGGATACCTGTTTCAGATACAGATTGTAAGTGTATTATAATAGTATCCCGACACCAGGAGGTTGATAACGATGGATAACCAAAGTAGATCCGAACTGGCGAATAGGGATGGCCTGTCACGGCCGAGAGGCTTAAACAGACAGGTTGTCGGTAACAATTATGAAATGGGCTATGATCAGGATAAAAGTCCACCTGATTTAGGGCGACCCTGATCACGAACAGGCGAGGACAGGCACTTTGGGATCACACAGCACATTGGAACTGAGGTAGGATATTCTTGGGAAGCCAAGGCTAGAGACCTTAAGGAAAGAAGTGATGCGCGCTGGATAAAGTGGAGTTTCCGAGCAAGTGTCCAAGCAAGATTGTAGTAATCAGGCGAGGCTGACATGGAATTTAAATGAACATGAAATGTGGTTCGTTGAAACCGGATGGAAGCCATATCACAACATTGTGTTCGAACCATAAACTAAACATTAGATCGCTAATATAGGGGCGTAGCCCCGGGACCGTCTTCTTCTCTGGCTTTGACTGGGGAGGAAGACGGTCCCTTTCATATTCGTAGCTACTCTTGAGAAAGCTGTTTGACCGTTTCCCGGAAAGTATCAATAAAAGCTTCGGCGGCTTTGGACAGATAACGTCCGTTGCGATAAGCAATGGCTAAGGTACGGCTTGGCGTCGGTTCGGCCAGAGGCAGTAAAGCCGGAACAAACTCGCTGCTGGCAGCCCGCGCGATAAAACGGGGGACGAGCGTCACACCCATACCTGTCGCCACGAGCGATTGCAGGGTCTCCATGTTGGTGCTTTCAAACACCACATGAGGTTCAAAGCCCGCCTGATGGCACAAATCCATCGTCAGCTTGCGAAAGCCCTGCCCTTTTTTCAGCACGACAAAAGGTTCATCTTTCAGTTCCTCCATATGCACAGGCTGCGGCTGATCACCGTTTTTACGCAGGGCTAGGGGGTGACCCGGTGGAACAGCGAGATCAATCCATTCCTCACCGATAGGCACATAGGAGAGTGTAGGCTCTACTAAGGGGAG
>NZ_ASSB01000292.1:0-43680 GCF_000520755.1 Paenibacillus sp. 1-18 | reverse complement strand
CAAGACCGATTTGCTGCCTAAAGTAACGAATTGGAACAAGGTGCTTAACTGGGTACAAAAGCAAGCAAAGGAGCAAGGACTACGGACAGCGGATATTGTACTGTGCTCGGCTAAAAAAAATCAGGGCTTTGACCGTTTGCTGGATGTGGTATCTGAGCTGCGCGGCAATCGAGACGTATATGTGGTTGGCGCGACAAATGTGGGTAAATCCACGCTTATTAACCGCCTGATTCGTGATTACAGCGATATGGAGCAGGAACTCACAACGTCCCGTTACCCGGGAACTACACTCGATATGGTGAATATTCCACTCGATGACGGCAAGCATATTATTGATACTCCGGGTATTGTGTACCCTTGGCGGTTCAGCGAAATCGTCTCCCGTCGAGATTTAAGCGCCATTATGCCGGACAAGCCGCTGAAGCCTGCTGCTTATCAACTGGATGCCGGACAAACCTTGTTTTTCGGGGGGATGGCCCGATTTGATTTTGTAGAAGGTCAGCACCAATCCTTTACCTGCTACATTAACGGTGGGCTCAAAATACATCGCACGAAGCTGGAGCGGGCTGATCAGTTGTTCGCTGATCATGCCGGGGAACTGCTTTCTCCGCCAACGCGCGATCAATTGGCAGAAATGCCGGAATGGACGAGACATGAGTTCCGTGTTCCCCGTAAAGCTCCATCGGATATCTATATTTCCGGTTTGGGATGGATCAGGGTGAATAGCGATAGTGGAGCTCTGGTAGCGGTTCATGTCCCTCGGGGAATCCGTGTCCTTTTGCGGCCTGCGTTGATTTAACGGATGTTGTAAGCTATGTTATGGGGCGGCAAGGAACATGTTCAGGTTCCTGCCGCCATTCATGTATTTGTGCGGCCTAATATTTTGCAATATGGGGGAGAACAACGATGAACAGCGCGGAGTCTGGAGCGACCGAACAAGGTCATGTACTATTAGGTGTATTGGGGGATCCGATCAAGCACTCCAAATCGCCTCTTATGCATAAAATAGCTTTACAGGCAGCGGGGATTGAAGGGAATTTTGTTCCTCTTCACGTCAAACCGGATCAGCTGGAGGATGCCGTGAAGGGAATTCGGGCTTTGCATTTCCGCGGAGTCAATGTGACCATTCCCCATAAGGTTGAGGTTATGAAATATCTGGATGAGATTGATGAAGGGGCCAGGCTTATCGGCGCCGTCAATACAATTGTGAATGACAACGGACGACTCAAGGGTTACAACACCGATGGAATCGGCTATGTTCGCTCCCTCAAGGAAGAGACTTCGGTTGAATTGAAAGGTGTAAGAATTGCCGTTCTTGGAGCCGGTGGAGCCGCCCGCGGCGTGATTCATGCTCTATTGGAGGAACAGCCGGAATCGGTCATTATTCTGAACCGAACACGTGACAAAGCTGAGCTGCTGGCAGAGGAATGGACGACGGAAGCGATTCCAGTAACGGGCTATTCCAACGATGAGGCGAAGAACGTGCTTGCAACGGTGGATGTGTTGATTAATACAACCTCGGTGGGAATGTCTCCTTTATCAGATGAGCTTCCACTGGAAACAAGCTTGATTCCGGAGGGAATCATTGTGAGTGATTTGATTTATAACCCGCTGGAAACAAGGCTTTTACGTGAAAGCCGTGAACATCGCGGCTGTATTGTGCATGGAGGCTTGGGGATGTTTGTGTATCAGGGAGCAGTGGCTTTTGAGTATTTTACGGGAGTTACCCCGGCGGTAGACCAAATGAGAGCTGCTGTGCTAAAAAGCCTGTCTTAAGTAAAATTTCACAATAAAATTATGGAAATGCTGCATTGCATATGTAGTGATGAAGGGGTTAATTATACATGTTAACAGGTAAACAAAAAAGATATTTGCGCTCAATGGCGCATCATTTGGACCCGGTTTTTCAAGTAGGAAAAAACGGTACGAATGAGCATCTTATGCGTCACATCAACGATGCAATTGAAAAACGTGAACTGATGAAGGTACAAATTTTGAATAACTGTTTGGACGACAAGCACGAAATTGCGGAAGAGCTGGCTGCGGAAACAGGCTCCGAGCTTGTGCAGATCATCGGGAGCACCATTATTTTGTACAAGGAGTCCCGTGATCACAAGCAAATCGAGTTGCCAAGAGGATAACACGCGGGGAGAATACTATGAAAATCGGTATTATGGGCGGTACATTTGACCCGATTCATATAGGACATCTGCTGGCTGGAGAAGCGGCAAGAGATGCTTATGCGCTGGATCAAGTATGGTTTATGCCTTCTCATATCCCTCCGCACAAGCATCAGGCGGGTGCGAGCGGCGCGGAGCGTCTGGAGATGACAAGAGAAGCGGTGGCGGGTCATCCCGCTTTTGAAGTGCTGGATATTGAAGTGCTTCGTGGTGGGGTATCTTATACCATTGACACGATCAAGGAGCTTCAGGAGCTGCATCCTGCTGTGGATTTTTATTTTATTATTGGCGCGGATATGGTGAACTACTTACCTCATTGGCAGGGAATTGAGGAGCTGGCGCAGCGGATTTGCTTTATCGGTGTCAGACGTCCTGGCTTCCAGCTTGCATTACATGAGTTGCCGCATTATTTGCAGGACAAGATATTGCTGGCGGATATGCCAGTGGTGGATATTTCTTCGACGGATATTCGGGAACGTGCTGCGGAAGGGCGCACCATTCGTTATCTGGTGCCTGACCGTGTGCATGACTATATAACAAGGGGCGGTTTGTATGAAGTACAACCGTGAGCAATTGATGGAGGCCGTATCCGGTCAGATGCCTGAAAAACGCTGGAAGCACACGCTGGGTGTTATGCATGCCTCCGTGGAGCTTGCCAAGCGTTATAGCGCGAACCCGGAGAAGGCCGAACTTGCGGCTATTTTGCATGATGTAGCAAAATATTGGCCTGTTCAGCAGATGGAAGAAGTGATTCGCAGTCATCCCGAATGTGATCAGGAGCTTTTGGAGCATGACAAGCAGCTCTGGCATTCTGAGGTGGGGTACTGTGTTGCCGCAAGAGATTACGGGGTGGATGATCCGGAAATACGGAATGCGATCCGCTGGCATACGTCGGGGCGTGTAGGCATGAGCCTGCTGGACAAAGTCGTGTGCCTGGCTGATTACATCGAGCCGGGCCGTGATTTCCCCGGGGTCGATCAAATCCGAAAACAGGCCAAAAAAAGTTTGGAAAAGGGTCTTGTCGCTGGCTTTGACTCTACGATTTCATTGTTGCTGGAGAAGCAAAAGGTTATTTTTCCGCTGACGGTCTTGGCGCGCAATGACTTGATTCAACAACTAAAACAGAGAAAAACGGAGGTTCATGAATGACCCTAACTAATGAGCAATTGATGCAAACTGCGGTTGATGCCGCTAATGATAAAAAGGCAATGAATATTGTTGCACTGGATTTGCGAGGAGTATCACTGGTAGCGGATTATTTTGTCATCTGCCACGGTAATTCGGACACACAGGTACAGGCGATTGTAACAGAAATTCGCAAACGTGCCCATGATGAAGGTGTAGCCATCAAAGGTATCGAAGGCATGGATTCCGCACGCTGGGTTCTGATGGATTTGGGAGATGTCGTAGTGCATGTTTTCCATCGTGACGAGCGTGAATATTATAACATTGAACGACTTTGGTCGGACGCTAAGGTTGTGGAGAAGGTATGAGTCTGATTGCTGGTACTTATGTTACCATTATGGTGGATCGTGAGGTGTCCCCTTTCGGCTACTTTCTCACCGTTGGTGAGCAGGATGTGCTGCTGCATTATACGGAGCTGACACGCGAGATTGAGGTAGGCGAACGGTTGGAGGTATTTATTTTTTACGATACAGAGGACCGTTTGGCCGCAACCATGAAAAAGCCGTTCCTGTCGCTGGGCGAAATGGCAAGGCTTGAGGTGGCTGATGTGCATCCGCGTTTGGGATGCTTCTTGGAGATGGGACTGGGCCGCCAGCTTTTGCTGCCGATTCGCGAACTGCCTGAGAACCGGGATTTGCATCCTCGGGTGGGTGACTACGTGTATGCGATCATGGAGCATGACAAGCAGGGTAGACTGCGGGCTAAGCTGGCAGGGGAGCAGGAGTTGGCCCCGTTGTGCTTCCATGCTCCTGATTCGTGGCTAAATATGTGGGTGCAGGCGACCGTGTACAAGCCGCTTCAGGTGGGCACATTTGTCCTGGTAGACGGAGGTGTGCTTGGTTTTGGGGCTATTGGTATGATTCATTCCTCGGAACGTAACCGGATGCTTCGCTTGGGCGAAGAGGTTAAGGTACGGGTCACACTTGTTCGTGAAGATGGTCGTGTCAATCTGGCAATGTCGCCGCGTAAGGAAGTGGGCCGTAATGAGGATGCAGATCGGCTGATCGCTTTTCTGAAAGAGCGCCCGGGCGGAGGTATGCCTTATTCCGACGCAACCCCGGCCGACATTATCAAGCAACGGTTCGGCATCAGTAAATCCGCCTTTAAGCGTGCGATGGGCAAGCTGATGAAGGAAGGACTGGTTACACAAAAGGAAAACTGGACCTACCTGGTGGAGAAAATGCCTAAACCGAAGGACGGGAATGAGGAATAAAAAATGGCTTCTTACCGAAAGTTTGCCTATGTGTATGATGAACTGATGCAGGATATGCCGTATCCGGACTGGTTGCGATTTGCACGGCAGGCTTGGGAACAGTACGGCATGCCGCACACGGTGGCCGAGCTGGGCTGTGGAACGGGCTCCATTACGATTCCATTGGTTAACTCGGGCTTCGAGGTGGCTGGTATCGACTTATCCTCGGATATGCTGGCGGTAGCCCGTCGTAAAATGGAAGCTACTCCGCAAGGACAACGCTTGTTTCGTGAGGGAAGCATCCGCTGGTTGCAGCAGGATATGCGGGAATGGATTTTACCGGAGCCCGTGGATTCGGTTATTTCTTTTTGCGATTGTCTGAACTATTTGCTCGAGGAAGAAGATATAACGGCTACTTTCCGCAGAACGTATGCGGGCCTTAAGCCTGGTGGAACCTTCTTGTTTGATGTACATCATCCCCAGACGTTTTTGCGTTATGATGAAGAGCAGCCCTTTGTACTGGACGAACGCTCTATTTCATATATCTGGACCTGTGCGCTGGACACGCCCCGCTGTGAAATTGAGCATCATCTCAGCATTTTTGCGAGAGCAGAAAATGAAGGACGTGATCTGTACCAGCGCTTCGAGGAAATTCATGTACAGCGTGCCTATGACCCGGACTGGATGAAGGCAGAATTGTCCAAAGCGGGTTTTCGTGATGTGAAGGTGTATGCGGATTTTGAATGGGTAGAAGCTGAGGATGACGCAGCGAGACTTTTTTATGTTGCTGTAAAATAGTGAGAGCTAGTTTATATTGAGCAAATATGAATAAGAGAAGGACGCTTTTCATGATGACATGAAGGGCGTCTTTTTGCATAAGAGCTTCAAATTATATATTTACTTTATAGTTCAGTAGAAGTTCATCACCCGGTACACCCCGAATGCCCCAATTCTGTTTCGGTGTCTCGAATATAGTAATTTCAAGATCCTGCGGGGCAATGCCTAAATCGTTAATTCTTTGGAATAGCAGCTGGATGAGGTACTTTTTAGCCTCTGTTGTTCTGCCTTCAAACACACTAATTTCAATAATGGTGTATGCCTTCGAGCGATCGTGGGCAAATATGAAGTCTTCCTGATTCATCGGGAAAAAACGATGAAACCTTTTGTCGGAGGGATATTGGAACGCATCCACCACAGCGGAGTGAATCACATCTGAAAGTTGCTCCTTGATCGGATTCAGTGCTTCTTTTATTCCGTAAACTTTAATTTGTGCCATGTCTCATCTCACCTTTCTCATCTCAACTCATCTCAATCTGGCTCGGAGCTAATTATAAAACATTTGCTTCCGTGTGTCATGTAGCAAACGAATGAAGTTGGTGTCTAGCACCAAATGTAGTCCTTATTTGACTTTTTTCGCGGTTTTCAATATAATAGTGCCATTATTAACGG
This sequence comes from Paenibacillus sp. 1-18, assembly GCF_000520755.1. Classification (NCBI taxonomy): domain Bacteria; kingdom Bacillati; phylum Bacillota; class Bacilli; order Caryophanales; family Paenibacillaceae; genus Paenibacillus; species Paenibacillus sp. 1-18. The sequence goes on along the minus strand of NZ_ASSB01000292.1, from coordinate 37,674 downwards.
TTAAACAATCGCTGATGAGGAATAGTAGTTTTGTCTGGTCATGTAGAGAGCCGGCGGGTGGTGCAAGCCGGTTGACAGCACAAAATGAACTCGCCTCGGAGATATGCGCCCAACGCAGGAACACCTTATACAGGTGCTTATATTCTGTTATTAACCCGCATCGGATCACCTCCGTTATCAGGTGCAAAGGGAGTAGAGGGCGAAGAACGCTTTCTGCTAACTAGGGTGGTACCACGGGAATATAACCTCTCGTCCCTAGCGCTGACACGCTACGGGATGCAGAGGTTTTTTTGTTGCATACCGTTTGAGGAGGAAATGACAATGACAGACACACAGCCGAAGCACGGCTATCAACCGCAAAGTATTGAACCAAAATGGCAGAAATATTGGGATGAGAACAAGACGTTTCGTACCGGGGAAGAGCCGGGCAAACCGAAGTTTTATGCTTTGGATATGTTCCCGTATCCGTCTGGAGCCGGTCTGCACGTAGGCCACCCGGAGGGTTACACGGCGACGGATATTGTTTCACGCTATAAGAGAATGCGCGGCTACAACGTACTGCACCCGATGGGTTGGGACGCCTTCGGTCTGCCTGCCGAGCAGCATGCGCTGGATACAGGTGAGCACCCACGTGAAATTACGGTTAAAAACGTAAATAACTTCCGCCGCCAGATCAAATCGCTCGGTTTTTCGTACGACTGGGAGCGTGAAATCAGCACAACTGATCCTGATTACTACAAATGGACACAATGGATTTTTATCCAATTGTATAAGCGCGGTCTTGCTTATGTAGCTGAAGTACCCGTGAACTGGTGTCCTGCGCTGGGAACAGTGCTGGCGAACGAAGAAGTAATTGACGGTAAGAGTGAGCGCGGCGGTCATCCGGTCATCCGTAAACCAATGCGTCAATGGATGCTGAAAATTACCGAATACGCGGATCGTCTGCTGGATGATCTGGAGGAGCTGGATTGGTCCGAGAGCATTAAGGATATGCAGCGGAACTGGATCGGTAAATCTACCGGGGCAGAGGTTCATTTTCCAATTGAAGGCCATGACAAGCAGCTGACGGTATTTACAACCCGTCCGGATACGCTGTTCGGTGCAAGCTACTGTGTGCTGGCCCCAGAGCAAGAGCTGGTGGAAATCATCACTACACCTGAGCAAAAGGATGCTGTAAATCAATATCGTGAGCAAGCTGCTCGTAAAAGCGATCTGGAGCGTACGGATCTGGCTAAGGATAAAACAGGCGTTTTTACAGGTGCATATGCGGTGAATCCTGTGAACGGTGAAAAGCTGCCGATCTGGATTGCTGACTATGTGCTGGCAGGCTACGGAACAGGCGCAATTATGGCTGTACCGGGTCACGATACACGTGACTGGGAATTTGCCAAGAAATTCGGATTGAAAATCACGGAGGTTGTCCAAGGTGGAGACGTGGCTAATGAGCCATACACCGAGGATGGTCCGCACGTCAACTCAGGTCCACTGAATGGACTTACCAATGAGGAAGCTATTCCAAAAATGATCGAATGGCTGGAAGCCGAGGGTAAAGGACAGGGAAAAGTAACCTACCGTCTGCGTGACTGGCTGTTTAGCCGTCAACGCTATTGGGGTGAGCCGATTCCGGTAATTCATCTGGAGGATGGCACGATCAAAACGATTCCTGAGGATCAACTGCCACTCATGCTGCCGGAGATGGACAACATCAAGCCTTCAGGCACGGGTGAATCCCCATTGGCCAATGCAAAAGAATGGGTAGAAACCATTGATCCTGAGACAGGCATGAAAGCACGTCGCGAGACCAACACGATGCCGCAATGGGCGGGAAGCTGCTGGTACTATCTGCGCTTTATTGATCCAAAAAATGATAAAGAGCTTGTATCCAAGGAGAAACAGCGCGAATGGATGCCTGTTGATCTGTACATTGGCGGAGCGGAACATGCGGTTCTTCACTTGCTGTATGCTCGTTTCTGGCACAAGGTTCTGTATGATCTCGGCGTAGTGGAAACGAAGGAGCCTTTCTACAAACTGGTTAATCAGGGCATGATTTTGGGCAATAACAATGAAAAAATGAGTAAATCGCGTGGCAATGTCATCAATCCTGACGATATTGTGAATACGTATGGCGCCGATACGCTGCGTATTTATGAGATGTTCATGGGGCCGCTCGAAGCGACCAAGCCATGGAACGAGAACGGGGTTGAGGGAGCACATCGTTTTCTGTCTCGCATATGGCGCCTGTTTGTTTCCGAGGATGGTAGCCTGAACGATAAAATTACAAATGACGGCGGAAGTGATGAGTTCAAGCGGACCTGGCATAAAACACTGAAAAAAGTAACCGAGGATCTGGATGCGCTGCGCTTCAATACGGCGATCAGCCAGCTGATGATTTTCACCAACGATGCATATAAAGCAGACCATCTGCCGCGTGCAGCGATGGAAAACTTCGTGCAAATGCTGTCGCCGCTTGCACCGCATCTGGCCGAGGAACTGTGGCAGCTGCTGGGGCACAACGAGAGCATTACCTACGCGGCTTGGCCTGCTTATGATGAAGCATGGACGGTGGACGCCGAAGTGGAAATTGTCGTGCAGGTGAATGGTAAAATCGTGCAGCGTGCAACGATTGCCAAGGATCTTGATGCCAAAGAGATGGAAGCATTTGCTTTGTCGCTGGACAACGTTCAGCAGATACTGGCTGGCAAAACGGTTCGTAAGGTGATTGCTGTTCCGGGTAAGCTGGTTAATATTGTTGCCGGTTAATCGGCTTTAAGCCGAAGGAGACATCTACCTTTTGCATGTCCTCCTCATACTTGTTATGTGTAGCCTGTATCAGCTCGGGAAAGACGCTGTGCAGGCTGGTGTCCAGCAGTGCAAGGGCTTCGGCGGTAATACCTCCGGGAACCGCTACCCTGGCCTGCAACTCGGCTGGTGTCATCCCGCCTTCCGTGAGCAGCTTTCCTGTGCCGATGATCATTTCACCGGCCAGACCGCATAGCTCCGTACGGTCTATTCCCGTGGCTTGAACGGCGGCTTGAATCCACTGGTCCATAAAAAATGCCAAGAAAGCAGGTCCGCAACTGGAGAAGTCTGACGTGATCCGTGTATAAGACTCTTTAACTCGAATCGGCCTGCTAATGTGGGACATAAGCTCTTCCAGAAGGGAGCGGTCCTCCTCTGTTATCCGGCTGCCATGGATACATAATGAGGCTCCGCTCCCCACCTGGTGGGTAATGCTCGGAATAATTTTGGATACTTTGGCTTTTAAAGCATGCTCCAAAATACGTACTTGCACCGGACTTGTGATAGATACGACGATTTGCTCTTCTGAAACGACGTTGCGTATTTCATCCGTTACGGCTTTTGATTCCAGCGGCTTCACGCAGATAAACAAAATGTTGCTTTCCGCTGCCGTTTCACGGTTGCTTTGAGCTGCATGCAAACCTGGATAACGACGGGCCAGCTCGGCTACCTTGGAATGCGTTCGATTGCTTGCTGATATTTGCTGCGGCTTGAGTGCGCCCGAATGAATAAAAGATTCAATTAGCAGACTTCCCATGCTGCCAGTCCCGATAAATCCAACTTTCATTATTCAACGTCCTCCTTTCATACTTTGCGGTATAGACGCTGTCATTCTTCTTAGTATATGCACCCGGTCTTGACCGACATGACGAATTTTATGTCTGAGTAATGTTAGATCGTTCCCGGGGTTGTACCTCTCTTTGGAAAAATGGCTCACAGCGAAACCGTATGGAGGTTGTTTACATCCTCCCAAAATCCATGTGGAGTAGGGGACGATACGAACATGAAACGCGTATGGACAGGAACAGCGATAACGCTTGCTGTAATCGGGAGTGGGCTTATTCTGTTTGCCGGAGGGCAGCGCCCTGAGCCGCAAGAAGAGTGGACCTTGCTTAACCGCAAGGTGGAGCAGGTATTAGCGGTGGGGTCAAAGCCAAATGAGTCGCAAAGTAACAGCGACCATACCCAAGGAAAGCAGGCTGTAAAAGAGGCTTCAGACAAACAGGAACGTAGCACAGGCACCGAGGCTGCTGGCGATGTGAAGCATACTGCGATGCAGGAGTCTGCTCGTGTACCGGCTGCTGTAGGCGAAAATCCCGCTGCTGGAAATGCAAATTCAGCAACTACATCCGTATCCGGTGAAAAAAAGGTGAACATCAATACGGCAACTGCTGACGAGTTAATGGAGCTACCGGGGGTTGGAGCAAAAAAGGCCAAAGCCATTTTGGAGTACCGTAATCAGCATGGGCCGTTTCAGCGTGTGAACGATTTGGATCAGGTAAAGGGCATCGGTGCTAAAATGCTGGCGAAAATGAAGCCTTACGTCAGCTTGTAAGTTTTACAAGCTTACAGTATCCGGCTCTGGGAATGACTTTAGCGGTTATGATATACGTTTTAACTTGTTTATACGGGAGAGATGGTTATGAGTGCAGATGTACGCAAGGACTGGGACACTTACTTTATGGATATTGCTTATATGGTATCCACCCGTTCGCGCTGCTCGCGGCGTCATGTCGGAGCCGTACTTGTGCAAGGTAAAAAGCTTTTGGGGACAGCTTATAATGGTGCACCGTCCGGAGTACCTGACTGCTCTGAGGCAGGCTGTATGATCACGGAGGAGTATGAGGTTGTTCATCATGATGGCCATGAGGAAATGGTTAAAAAGCAACGCTGTGTCCGCACGATTCATGCGGAGCAGAACCTGCTGCTGTTCACGGACCGGATTGATCGGGAAGGCTCTTCAGTATATGTTACTGACCAGCCATGCTGGACGTGTGCCAATATGCTGGCGAACAGTGGCATTGTAGAGATTGTATACCATCGGCCCTATCCCAAAGATGCAGACAAGGTTCGTGCCATGATGGAGGAAAAGGGAATTGCTTTCCGTATGCTGGAAACCTATCATCCTCCCAAGGAAACGTTAATGGATGTTAAGAATTAAAAAGTAAACAAAGTAAACGAGGAAGAACCTCTGACAAATGCTATTCTGTCAGGGGTTCTTTTTTTGCAGTTTGGACAGCAAGTAGTATTTTGCTATAGGGGTGATTGTATTCAGGCCAAATTTGTTCTAACCAGACCTATTTTGACCCTTACCGTATGTTGGATAGCAGGAAGTGCAGGAGCCTGCCTTTATTCTGGACGTATGCTTTTGATGCTCTGGACGGGAGTTACTTTGATGCTTCCTCTTATAGCTCTACTGATGAAAATTCCCGTTCGGCATGTGATATGGCTATGGCTTGCTTTGAGCGGTGGTGGATTCCATTGGAGTTGGCATGATATGCATAATGTGAGCAGCATTCCAGACGTACTTCATATATCGGCTTCTAAATTGGAGGACATGCCTGTTCAAGCAGCAGGGTTTATTGCTTCCGAGGTGCAGGTAGATGGTGATCGAGCGCAGTTTGAGATGAGAGTCACTGCTATCCATCAGATGGGACGTAATTCAGACAAGAACCAGCGGCTTGCACCGATCTCTGAACAGATCATCGTTCACATCAAGCTGGCTGCCAAGCAGGAACAGCAAATAGCGGCAGCGTGGCAGCGGGGAGATGCAATACAATTACATGGTAGCTTGAAGGCTCCTGCCACAGCTGGGAACTTTGGTGGCTTTGATTATAGTAAATACCTTCACACCCAAGAGGTTCACTGGCTTTTCAAAGGAAATGGAGCCACTTCACTACAGAAGCAGCAAGCTTCCTTGTGGAACCGTTACATTTTGCTCAGGTGGAATGATCAGCTTAGGGAGCAGCTAGGGCAACGAATGGAAACGGCATTTACATCCCTTAATCACGCAGGATATATGAAAGGACTGGTACTAGGGGTTACAGATGAGCTGGACCCGGCAACGTACAACGAATTTACACAGCTCGGGTTAACGCACATTTTAGCAATATCCGGTATGCATGTGGCGGTATATGCAGCTACACTGCTATATTTACTCAAGCTGATGCGAGTGAGTCGCGAGACGTCATTGACCGTCGTAATGGTACTTATTCCAGCTTATGTTCTGCTGACAGGTGCTTCTCCATCTGTTGTGAGGGCCGGGATTATGGCGATGATCGGGTTATTTGCAGCCAGACGAGGTATGCTCAAAGACGGGCTTAACATTTTAAGTATATCAGCATTGCTGATGCTGCTTTGGAATCCCTATTACCTGCTTAGCGTCAGCTTTCAGCTTTCCTTTTTGGTGACAGGAGGGCTGCTCATCTACATGCCGCTTATGAAGCCGTTTTTCGCCAAATGGCCTCTCCTGCTCGGCAGTGAAATTGCGATTACCATTACGGCGCAGCTTGTTTCGTTTCCAATGACGGTATTCTACTTTAATCAATTTTCGCTGCTATCGTTTATAGCCAACTTTGTGCTCGCACCACTTATTACGTATATCGTGCTTCCATTGGGTACAGTAGCGATGGGAAGCGCCTTTTTATGGAGGGATGGGGCTCGTATTCTTGCGTGGCCGGCAGAGCAATTAAACGATCTGACCTTTTTGCTTGTGAAATGGCTGAACATGGATGATGTTTATGTCAGTATTTGGCCATCCTCCTCTATTCTGTGGGTCATGGCGTATTATGCAGCTTTGTACAGTGTTCTGTACTGGCTCAAAATGTGGCTGGAATCCCGAAGGCAAGTGAACGAAATGACTGCTATAAGCCCTACTCCCTTTTCAGCGCCTATACATACAGGTTTAGCAGCTTCTGCAGAGTGGGCGGCTATCCTGCAAACAGCTCCTGAGCCTGTGGGTGCGGGCCAATATGCGCGCCGGCAGTGGGATGGATATCGGTATTTGGCATTGATTTTAAGCGGTATCACCTGGCTTGGTATACTGTATGCGGGTTATCAATCTCCAGGTGAAGGAAATACGGGAATGGTTCAATACCTGGATGTGGGTCAAGGGGACAGCATTTTAATTACAACGCCGGGCGGCAAACACATTTTGGTGGATGGCGGGGGCACGATGAATTTTGCAACCGGGAAAAATGCTTGGCGCAAACGTAAAGATCCCTACGAGGTAGGTGCGGATACGATTGTACCCTTGCTGAAGCAGCGTGGTGTGCAGCGGCTGGATGCCGTCATTTTAACACACGGAGATCATGATCATGCCGGAGGATTACAGGCCGTGCTTGACCAGATTCCCGTTTCGAGCTTATTTTTCAACGGTACTCTGACAGACAAAGCACCGTTTCGCAAACTGTTGAGCACGGCTTTAGACAAGCAGATCAAGCTGTACGGTGCATATCATGGTATGGAGTGGGAAGCGGATCAGAATACGAAAATCCACTTTCTTTATCCGTTTCCATTGCAGGAGGACAAATCTGAGCCGTTACCTGTTATAGAGGAGCAGAATCATTATTCCGTTGCCATGATACTGGAAATGGAGGGAGTGTCTTTTTTGTTCACTGGAGATATGGATGATGCAGCAGAATCGCTATTGCTTTCTGAATTAACCCATTCTTCATCCCGTATGAAAGATACAGGGAAAACGGGAACGGTAAGGCAAGCTATCGACGTCATGAAAATAGCACATCACGGCAGCAGGTATTCCACCTCGGAAGAGTGGCTGACGTACTGGCGACCCGAGATAGCTGTTATTTCGGTCGGTGCAAGCAATACCTACGGACACCCGAATAAAGCGGTATTGGAACGTTTATCGGTGGCGAACTCTGCTATATACCGAACGGATACGATGGGAGAGATACAGCTTCGTGCGCAGCAAGGAAAACTGAGCGTGCGATACAAACACAAACGTGAACAAGCGGATACAAAATGATTTTCCATATGGTAAATATGATTTTAAGAGTCGCCTAATGGAGTGGGGCAAGCATTTCATCGGGGGATTTTCCAGAGATGCTGGGTGATCCGGGTATGGAATAACCTCCCAGATATTAAAACAGCAAAAGTCTACCTATATTCGATCGACGACTTTTATTTTTCAAGATCCGGCTGCTCTGACTTATCAATTAGAACTGATATCGGTTTTCTGGTATCCAAAAAGTAACCTACAAAAATAATCCGAAAATTGACCCGAATAATAGCAGCATGCCAATGCAGTTCGACAGATTCCAACATTTTGAGGTCATGTGAGCCATGGGAAGGTGACTGCCTTCCTTTTTTCTGTTATTCTAAGGAAGGCTACATTGGGGATTCTGGGCTTTTTGGTATATTTTTTTACATTGAAAAAAATAAAATTAGCGTCAGACGTCTATCCTGCAACAAATTGTAAAGAGGATACGTCTGTAATATTGCAGGGAGAGGGGGATCCTTTGTGGTAGAGCAGGGACTCATTCGAGCCGCTCAATCGGGCGATCGCGACGCTCTCATTACCCTATTAAGAGAGATAGAACAGCATGTATACCGTACGGCATATTACATTCTGAACAATGAGCAGGACGCCATGGATGCTTCACAGGAAGCTCTCATACGAATTTATTCCAAAATTAACTCTTATGAGGAAAAAGCGCAGTTCAAAACCTGGGTTCAACGCATTGTTACGAATATATGTATCGACAAATTCAGAAGGACAAAACCCTCGGTTTCCATTGACGAGCACGACATGATCTTTAACGATCCCCAAAATGTAGAGGTTGAGGTGTTAACCTCTTACATGGCACAGGATGTTCGTGAAGCGATACAGCAGCTTCCAGAGCATCATCGAACAGTGATCGTCTTGAGATATTTGCAGGATTTCTCCTATAACGAAATTGCCGATTCTTTGGATTTGCCGCTCAATACGGTCAAGTCATATTTATATCGTGCAAGACAGCAATTACAAGGGCTACTTCAGGATTATCAGAAAGGTGGTGTATCAGGATGAAGTGTGAGGAAGAGGTGATGGATTGGATGCAGCGTTATGTGGATCATGAGCTGGGCGAAGAAGAGACGTCCCAATTAATGAACCATATTGCGACTTGCCCGGACTGTGCGGAAAAATTTCATATTCTTCAGACACTCTCCCGCGAGCTGGAGGAATTACCTGCGGTTTCCCCGGCGTTCAGCCTGGTGGATTCCATCATGCCTCAGCTTGATGCCATTGATCGTGCGCGTGAGGAGCAGGGAAGTGCGCTTCAGGAAATGCAGCCGGTGGCTGTTGATCCTGGACCGGGTCCTAGACAGCGTACCCAGCCTACGCCTTGGTGGAACCGGATGGGAGGGCGTGCGGCTATGGGTATGGCTGCCGCTGCTGTTGTACTGGGAATTGTAGTATTCAATTTCCAGCCCAAAACAGTGCAGGATGCGGAAGGTGTGCTTACATCCCAGTCCCCTGAGGTGACGACTCAGCAGAATCAGACTGAAATTCCAGGTACAACGAATGGTAGTGGAGGCCGTGATGCAGCGATTGGATCGGATTCAACCAACTCGCCATTAGAGCAGGAGCAAGGAACGGAAACATCTCAGCCATCTGCAGAAGAGCCTGATTCGAGTAAACAGGGTGTAGACGGCGCAGATCATGAAAATAAAGACTCTAAACTGGATGCTGCAAAACGTGACAATCAGCCTGCTGGAGAGAGAGACTCGACAAGGTCTGCGCCAGCAGGAACTTCGTCCCGTCAAGATCGAAAGCAGGGACAGCCAGATGCGGATCGTCAGGCGAACAAGGGAAATCCGGAGTTGGAAAATTTCGTGCAGGAAACTCCTAAGTCCGACCAACCAACGATAAACCCTGATCAGCAACTGGAATCAAGAATGGAAAAAGCGCCCATAGCAGGTGCGGGGACTGCTCAGGACGGTAATAACGACACAGCTACGGATGATTCATCTTCTTCACTGAGTCAGGAACTGAAGAAACAGGATCAAGCAGCTTCAGATGGATCGTCGATAGACACAAACTCCAAAAGCATTACCAAGGATTCAGGGGATGCCTCAGGGGCAGATAACGATCATACAGCCTCTAACGATCAGCCATCCTCCGTGTCACAGGACTCGGTACGCAAAGAGGGCTTTGTATCTAATTCGCTGATCTCTCCAGACAGTGATAGTGCATCCACCTTTGGTGCCCAGTCAACGTCCGAAGACCAGTTTAATTCACCTGACGGCAGCTATGCGGTGGTTATTGAAGGCAAAAAGCTGAAAGTATATAAGCTTTCCGATAATGGTGTAGACCGAACGACCTTGGAGGTTCGTACCTTGAAAGGAGCCTGGGTCAAGGGAAACTGGTCGGATGATAGCCAGACCTTCATGTACGAGACAGAACAGGATGGTACAGCAAGTAAATATACGTATACTATTCCACGCAGCACTGGAAAATAATTATCGAAAGTAGTCACACCTTTAAAATTAAGGAATAGAATATATGAACCGACGTCGTATCCCGACGGCCGAAAGTTTCTAGAGCTTTCTGCTGCCGTGTTGATATAGATGGTGGTGAAGGGATCTTGCCTATAGGCAGGGTCCCTTTGTTTGTATATTGACTTGCCTTCCGGCCGGATGTCGGGTACGATCAGTGGATGGGGGGAACGGAATATGGATGCAAAAACAGCCGCTAAGGCTATTCGCAAGGGTGATATTTCGCCCGTGTATTTGCTATACGGCAGTGAAAAATACCAAATGAAGCAGTTTGTCGAGATGCTCAAGGAAAAAGTGGTGGAAGAGGAGCATCGTGATTTTGCCATTATTCCCTATGATCTGACGGAAACGCCTATCGAGGTCGTCGTGGAGGAGGCAGAAACTGCGCCTTTTCTGGTGCCTAAAAAGCTGATTATTGTACGGGACACCAGTGTATTCGCAGCAGGCAAAGATAGCGGTAAGATTGAGCATCGCATTGAGACGCTGTTGACTTATATGGATAACCCGACTGACTATAGCGTCATTGTTTTTATGGTTCAGTCCGAAAAGCTGGATGAACGGAAAAAGCTTGTCAAAAGACTGAAAAGTGATGCTTCGGTGATTGCCTTTTCCCCATTGGGTGGAGATGACCTTGTAGCTTGGGTTCATAAGCGTGCAGGGGAAAGAGAGGTACAATTAGCTGCTGGAGCTGCCGAGACGCTCATACAATATACGGGTACAGGGCTGCAATCCTTGGCTGCCGAGATAGACAAGCTGTGCTTGTATGCAGGAGCACAAGGAACAATCTCATCTACAGATGTCGAATCCCTGGTGCCTCGTAGTACAGAGCAAAATGTATTTGCGATGGTTGAGGATCTGGCTAATTTGCGGCTGGATAAGGCGCTTAGTATTTTTTATGAGCTGCTCAAGCAAAAAGAGGAACCGATTAAGATTGCAGCTTTGATCACACGGCAGTTCCGTATTATATTGCAGGTTAAGGAGCTATCGGGTCAAAGTTATTCCCAGCAGCAAATTGCGAGCCAGCTTAGCTTGCATCCTTACGGGGTAAAAGTTGCGGGCGAGCAGGCCAGGAGGTTCCATCCTGAACAGCTGCGTCAGCTTCTCTTCGAACTGGGCGAGCTGGATTATCATATGAAAACAGGTGTCGTTGATAAGGTACTGGGACTGGAGCTGTTTTTAATGAAAATGGGTATGGGGGCTTCAGTTTAACCCCTCCCAGGTGCTGAGTGATTTTTAAGTGAGCGATTTGTAAGGGACACTGGCAGTGAGAACACAGACGATGAAAACTAAAAAAACCTGATCAGCCGGGGCTGGTCAGGTTTTTTTCATTAACGTTATAGAAGTAGCTCGTGCTTACGCTTGAGCTGTAAGAGCGTTAAGTTTTTTCGCCAAGCGGGATTTCTTGCGAGCAGCTGCATTTTTGTGGATCAGACCTTTAGTTACAGCCTTGTCCAGCTTTTGGGAAGCTACTTTGAAAGCAGCAGCAGCAACTTCAGCTTCGTTACCCACCAACGCTGTATCGGCAGCTTTAACTGCTGTACGAAGCGCGGATTTTTGGGAAGCGTTCAACGCACGGCGTTTGTCGCTCGTTTTAACGCGTTTGATAGCGGATTTAATGTTTGGCATTACATTCACCTCCTGTAAAGGCATTACTTATGAACACAAACGTTTCACAACTTAAAATATTTTAGCACGCTACACCTCAAAATGCAATAAGAAAACATTCCGTGGCTATGCAAATAACAGGATGAAAATGGATGTGCATAAACCTGTTGGGTGTCTCGCACACTATAGCCAGAGATGGTATACAAGGAGGCTTAAAAGATGGATCTGGATTTGCAGAAGTATGCGGTACGCACGGATTTGGCACTGGAGGCAAGAGAGCTGGCAACACGGGATCAGCCTGTACCGCTGGCGGGAATCAGTGAGGACGTGGAGGAAGATAACGGTATTAAAATTACACGGCTGGATGTACTAAATGAAGCAGGAGCCAATCGTATTGGGCGAGTACAAGGGCATTACGTCACGCTAGAGGTACCTGGCTTACGTGGAGGCGACACCGGACTTCAGCAACGAGTAGCTATTTCTTTTGCAAAAGAGATGGAGCATTTTATACAAAAGATAGGCATCTCCAACACGGCACGTGTACTTGTGGTCGGTCTGGGGAACTGGAACGTAACTCCCGATTCGCTGGGCCCGCTTGTCGTTGAAAATCTGATGGTGACTCGTCAATATTTTGAGTTGACGCCGGATCAAGTCAATCCCGGCTATCGGGATGTGAGCGCAATTGCGCCGGGTGTTCTCGGTATTACGGGAATCGAGTCCAGTGAAATTGTTCAAGGCATCGTAGATCGCACCAAACCAGAACTGATTATTGCTATTGATGCTCTCGCATCACGTTCACTGGAGCGTGTCAATACGACTATTCAGGTGGCAGATATCGGGATACATCCGGGTTCAGGAATTGGCAACAAGCGGCGTGGTATCACCAAGGATATTATGGGTGTTCCGTGCATTGCCATTGGCGTGCCAACGGTATGCTACGCTTCGACCATCGTAAATAATGTAATTGAACTGATGAAAACACATTTTGCCAAAGAAAAGGCACCTACGAAAGCAATACTGGGGATGCTGGACGATATTTCAGAGCCTGAGAGACTCGGGTTGGTGAGAGAGGTGCTTCAACCGTTGGGGCATGACCTGATTGTGACCCCTAAAGAGATTGATGAATTTATTGAAGATATCGCGAATATCATTGCAACCGGACTGAACGCTGCGCTGCATGAGGCTGTTGACCCCGGCAATGTCTCCGCTTATACGCATTAATGCAAGGTTAGCAAAACCATCTTTCTAGGACGGCAAAATCTCTATTTAACAGGTAATCTATCTCTCTCAAAAAGGGATGGGATTTACCTGTGGATAGAGATTTTTTTGTGTTCTAGTAATTGTTCTTCGTTCATAGAGTTGAAGTATAAGAGATTTCCGCAGCAGATAGGAACCCTATGTTCCGAATGTAAAAGCGGGTTTCGACGGGACGAAGGAGGACAAGGCTCACATGAAAAAAATTCAGACCTGGAACGTCGGAAGATGGAGAAGAAAGGGTATCGAAATTTTGGCGATGGGACATACGCTTGTGCTGCTTATTATGGGCTCGGCGCTTTTATTTGTCGTATTGGGACTAGGGGGACTGGCCGAAAATCGTTTGCAAACATCCCCTGTTTCTTCGATGAAAGGATTTGCAGGCTCGGTGTCCAGTGGTTTTTTTGCAGACCTGCTTGGTATGGAGGTACCTCATTTTGCACAAAAAAAACAACAATCCTCGTTGTCGGGTGAACAGTGGTCGCCTTTTGTTTTTCAAATGCTTACAGGCATTAATCCACAAGATCCGAAAAGTCTTATTTCCCGCGAAATTCCCGGTATGTCTGCAGATGCGCCTGTCTTGCTACGCAAGGGATCAGGGAACGACAAGGTAGAGGGCCCTACGGATTATCAGCCCGATCAGGGAACGACGGATGCGCCCGGCGGCTCAGATGCTTCTACGAACCCGCCGAATCACGGTACTACTACGCCAGACTTGCCAACAACACCGGAAACGGACCCTGCAAAAGAGGATGATTCAGGTGATGCAGTCAAAGGTGAAAAGCGCATATTAATCTACCATTCCCATCCCAGAGAAGCATATAACCCACTACTCAGTAAAACCAGTTCCAATCCCAATTCCGGTTCAAAATCAGCGAATGTATCAAGAGTGGGGGACTTTGTAAAAAAGAGACTAGAGAAACAAGGAATAAACACGCTGCATGTAAACAAGGACTATGCCTCCATAGTGCAAAATTACAATTGGAACTATTCCTATAAATATTCACGTGAAACCGTCAAGGAAGCCTTGGCGAGTAATAAGGGCTTAACTTATCTGCTAGATATCCACAGGGACTCTCAACGTCATAGTAAAACGACAGCCACTATTAATGGACTTTCTTATGCCAAGGTATACTTCATTATCGGTCATGACAATAAAAACTGGCGTAAAAATGAAGCTTTCGCTGCCCGTATTCATGAAAAGCTGGAAAAATCGTATCACGGCGTATCGCGCGGAATATGGGGAAAAGATGGCGGTAAAGGCAACAATGGAGAGTACAATCAGAGCCTGTCTTCCCATAGTATTTTAATTGAAATTGGCGGTATTGATAATACCGAGGAGGAGTTAAAGCGTACCTCGGACGTTTTGGCGGATATGATCAGCGAAGTATATTGGGAGGACCAAAAAGCGCAGAAAGCGGGCACTAAGGTATTGGATACCAAAAACAGCAGCAATGGTAATTAAATTAAGGCGCTGAACAGAGGAAAGGTATAAGGTGGAAAGGGGAAAATATAATGTCCGGACATTTTCGTAAAAAAGCGCTTGGATTTATATTTCTGATTGGGGTAGGGGTATTACTTGGTATGCAACTGGCGGGCTCTGGCCTGCGCTCAGTTTATGGCCCCGAATGGGACGGAGACCCGATTCAATCCGTAAATCACCAGAAAGCCGAATATGAGCAGACGGTTATTGAGGATACCCCGGCAGCCAATGCCCAAGCCTATAGCCGTACGAATAACACAGGTGGAACTGTCGAAATGAAGCCGCAAACGGGCATAATTGAAACGAATACTAACGAACGAAATGAGGATCAGGATGCACGCGGGACGCGCGAATGGTATACGACAACCGCACAGGATGCCAGTACTCAGCAAATCCGGGCGACACCTCGCGAACTGCTAGCCGTTCA
This sequence comes from Paenibacillus sp. 1-18, assembly GCF_000520755.1. Lineage (NCBI taxonomy): Bacteria > Bacillati > Bacillota > Bacilli > Caryophanales > Paenibacillaceae > Paenibacillus > Paenibacillus sp. 1-18. The sequence goes on along the minus strand of NZ_ASSB01000292.1, from coordinate 22,606 downwards.
GGCGCAGCAGGCCTCGGTGGATACCATGGCAGACAAAACCGCCGGGCTGCTGCAAAACCTGTCAAGGAAGAGCATTCGTTGGGTTGTATCTGTATTTGATGGAGTAACCGAATAGAAATATTGCTGCCCCCCCTTACAACTGCTATAATAAGCTGATTGACACTAGGCATTGTGTGGGGGTAAGGCATGACTGACATTTTGGCAAGACAACGTAAAATTCGGAACTTTAGTATCATTGCACATATAGACCATGGTAAATCCACGCTGGCTGACCGGATTTTGGAGTACACCGGTGCACTCACTTCCCGTGAAATGCAGGAGCAGGTGCTTGACCAGATGGAGCTGGAACGGGAGCGCGGGATTACGATCAAGCTCCAGGCAGTGCGACTCACTTATAAGGCCGATGACGGCGAAGAGTACATTTTGAATTTGATTGATACACCGGGACACGTCGATTTTACCTATGAGGTATCCCGTAGTTTGGCAGCCTGTGAAGGTGCTTTGCTGGTAGTAGACGCAGCGCAGGGGATTGAGGCACAGACATTGGCTAACGTTTATTTGGCGTTGGACAACAATCTGGAGATTTTGCCAGTGCTTAACAAAATTGATTTGCCGAGTGCCGATCCCGAACGGGTAAAGCAGGAAATTGAGGATGTTATCGGCCTGGATACAAGCGAAACCGTACATGCTTCAGCCAAAGCTGGAATCGGTATTAAGGAAATACTGGAACAGGTGGTCAGAAGTGTGCCTGCTCCGCAAGGAAATCCGGATAACCCGCTCAAGGCGCTTATTTTCGATTCGCATTATGATCCTTATAAAGGCGTTATCGTATATGTACGTGTTGTGGATGGCAGTATCCGCGCGGGTTCGAAAATTAAGATGATGGCGACTGACAAAACGTTCGAGGTCATCGAGGTTGGTGCTTTCATGCCACGTATGACTATCGTGGACGAGCTGAATGTTGGTGATGTTGGCTTTATCGTTGCCGGAATTAAGCATGTGGGCGATACACGTGTCGGGGATACGGTGACGGATGCCAAAAATCCAACGCCAGAACCGATGCCAGGCTATCGGAAAATCAATCCGATGGTATATTGCGGCCTCTATCCAATCGAAACATCCGAGTATAACGACCTGCGTGAGGCGCTTGAAAAACTGCAGCTGAACGATGCTTCGCTCAGTTTTGAACCGGAAACGTCGAGTGCGTTGGGCTTCGGCTTCCGTTGCGGTTTCCTCGGTTTGCTCCATATGGATGTAATTCAGGAACGTATTGAACGTGAATTTAACATTCCATTGATTACGACGGCGCCGAGCGTTATTTACCGCATTCAGTTGACGAATGGCGAAACGATCCAGATCGACAACCCTTCGAACTATCCGGAAATCGGACGGATTGAGCATGTTGAAGAGCCATACGTAAAGGCAGGCATTATCGTGCCTAACGATTATGTAGGTACGGTCATGGAGCTTTGTCAGACCAAGCGTGGCGAGTACGTGAATATGGAGTATCTGGATACGACACGGGTAACCATTACGTATCAGATTCCGCTGTCTGAAATCGTATATGATTTCTTCGATCAGCTTAAATCCAGCACCAAGGGCTACGCTTCCTTTGACTATGAGATTTCAGGCTATCGCCAGTCCAATCTGGTGAAAATGGACATTCTGTTGAATGGCGAGCAGGTCGATGCACTGTCGTTCATCGTGCATAGAGATCGGGCTTACCATCGCGGACGTATCATTTGTGAGAAGCTGCGCGAGCTCATTCCACGTCAAATGTTCGAGGTGCCGATTCAGGCATCTGTCGGAACAAAGGTTGTTGCGCGTGAAACCGTTAAGGCTATGCGTAAAAACGTCTTGGCCAAATGTTATGGTGGCGATATTTCCCGTAAACGGAAGCTGCTTGAGAAGCAAAAAGAGGGCAAGAAGCGCATGAAGCAGGTTGGTAACGTAGAAGTACCTCAGGAAGCATTTATGGCGGTACTGAAAATAGATGAGTAAAGCTGCTTGAAGTCTCGTCCATTCTTTCATGGGGCATTTGCCGTCATGGAGAATGGGCGTTCTTTATTTGAGCAAGCTATTCAGAGATGGAGGGCACGTTCAAGTTCTGGTTTAGAGTAATATGGCAACTGCATCTTTAAATCTTTGGAGTACTTCAAAGGGTGTTTTTCTTTTACTCCACCTACACCATAAAAAATGGCCGATTGGCGGTGGGCAGCAGCGGAGTGGATGGAATCGTTCTGAAGAAGCGGTAGCGTTCGCCTTTACCCCCGGATTTTCCCCTTTAAGTCTATTTACAATTAAAAAATCCGGGGGTAACAGCGATCGGAGGAATGATCCATCCACGAAGCGTTCTCCCTCCTCATCGCCATTTTTTCCAACACCATATCCTGAATTAACAAGGAGGATCGGAAATGACCGCATCCATACAAAAACATGAACATTCTTCCGCGCCTCAAGCGGTTTACTTGCATATACCTTTTTGCACGAATAAATGCTTTTACTGTGACTTCAACTCTTATGTGCTGAAGGATCAGCCTGTTATGGAATACCTGTATGCACTGGAACGGGAGATGGAAAATACGGTTAAGCTTCACCCTCCAGGAGAAATCAAAACTATTTTTGTCGGGGGCGGAACGCCAACAACGCTCAATCCGAAGGAAATGGAATATTTCCTGAAGAGTGTCCGTACCTACTTTCCGAACTGGTCGGAGGATGTTGAGTTCTCCATGGAAGCCAATCCGGGTACAACCGATTATGAAAAACTTTCCGTGATGAAAGAGGGCGGTGTCAACCGACTCAGCTTCGGGGTACAGGCTTTTCAGAATGAGCTGCTTACAGGTATTGGTCGCATTCATAATACAGATGATGTATATCGTAGTCTGGAAAATGCACGTAAGGTCGGATTGGACAATCTGTCGATTGACCTGATGTTCGGCTTGCCGAACCAAACCGTGGACATGCTGAATGAGAGCGTCAGTAGAGCGCTGGAACTGGAGCTCCCTCATTACTCCATTTATAGCTTAAAGGTTGAAGAAAATACGCTCTTCCACACGCTATACCAGAAAAATCAGCTTCCGCTTCCACATGAGGACGACGAATTGGAAATGTATTTGCTTCTCATGCGCCGTATGAAAGAAGCGGGTTATGAGCAGTACGAGATTAGCAATTTCGCGAAACCCGGTTTGGGGAGTAAGCACAATATGACCTATTGGCGCAATGAGGACTATTACGGTCTCGGTGCCGGGGCGCATGGATACGTGGGCAGAGAGCGTCATATGAACATTAAGGGCATAACCCCATATGTAGAGGCTACTCGTAACGGTCTACCCCGTCTCGATAGCTTTGAGGTGCCAGCAGCGGAAGCGATGGAGGACTTTCTCATGGTGGGCTTGAGAATGCTGGAGGGCGTGTCCAAGTCCCGTTTTGAAGCTCAATTTGGTCAGGCGCTGGAAGATATGTTCACAGTCCCTCTCGGAAAAATGCTGAATGCGGGCTTGATTGAAGCGGTCGAGGACGGTTATCGTCTGAGCGAACGCGGTATTTTATTCGGAAATGATGTATTTGCAGAGTTTATCGGCTCTATTACGGTAAATTCATAAGTTTATACGTCCAAAAGTTCGTAAGGGAGAGCTTCAGTACAGCACGCTTCAACTTCGCAAGCCGGGCCAATCAATTGATAACATCATTCTGTCACAGCGGGGTAAATGGAGTATTGCGATTCTATGCGTAATGTTGTATATTTATTCATTATATGCGGCAAGCGGCGGGAGGAGAGCAAGATGGCTTCAGTGTGTAAAGATGTATTGTGCAGAGGTGCGGTTCCTGAAGATGTGGAGCCTTTATATCAAATGATTAGCGGCTATGCGGAGCGAGGGATTATGCTGCCACGTTCAAGGGAAGTGCTTACGCGCCAACTGGAGCTGTTTATTGTTGCAGAAGTGGACGGCGAGGTCGTAGGTTGTGGTTCTTTATGCAAACTGGGCTCTGATTTGGTAGAGATTCGTTCCCTTGGCATCTCTGACGGACATAAAGGAATGGGCATTGGCTCCAAGCTCGTAGAGGGCCTTATTATAGAAGCACGGCGACAACGTATCCCTAAAATTATGGCTTTGACCTATGAGGTCTCCTTTTTTATAAAAAACGGTTTTGATGTAGTAAACAAAGAGATTTTCCCTGAAAAGGTATGGACCGACTGCATACACTGTAGCAAACAAAATAATTGCGATGAAATCGCAGTGCTGAAAATACTGAACTAACCTGCCGCAATGAGGTTAGTTCGTTTTTTTCATTGGATCATTTGCATGCTACGTTAGAAAAAGTGTAAACAAGCTGTGTTCATTGCTGTAATCCAAATGGTTGCCATAAATCTCGTTTATTGAAAATACCGATCTGACTTGACAATGATCAGGTCCGTTTGGTATTTTTGTATTATCGGTTAGCACTCATCGCGAACGAGTGCTAATGATTCCATTCTACAATCAGGCTATATGGATAACAACAAGGGGGGATTCGCTTGTTAACCGAACGTCAGAGACTCATTTTGAATGCGATTATTGATGACTACATTCGTTCGGCTGAGCCAGTGGGTTCCCGCAGCATATCCAAAAGGCAGGATGTCGGATACAGCCCCGCCACGATCCGTAATGAAATGTCGGATTTAGAGGAACAGGGCTATCTGGAGCAACCCCACACTTCTGCGGGACGCATCCCGTCTCATAAGGGCTATCGCTATTATGTGGACCATCTGGTGCCACTAAATACTTTGAAGCCTGTGGAGATGCGGGAACTTAAAGCCTTTTACGCCGAAAAGCTGAATGTAATGGAGCAAGTGATCCAACATGCGTCAGGCATTTTGTCCCATATGACCAACTATACTTCCATCCTGCTTGGGCCGGAGGTTTTTCATACTTCATTGCGTCATTTTCAGCTATTGCCGCTCAACGATACGACGGCTGTCGCGATTATTGTGACCAATACCGGTCAGGTGGAGAATAAGACGGTGGATATTCCGCCGGGAATTTCGATTTCCGAGATGGAAAAGGTTGTGAATTTGCTGAACAGCAAGCTGGTCGGTGTGCCGATTTATCAGCTTAAATCACGTCTTTACACTGCGCTTGGTCAGGAAATGGAGAAGCATGTGTCTCATTTTGAGGACGCTATGAAGGTATTGGATAAAGCACTGGATAGTGAATCAGATCAGCGCCTGTATTTGAGTGGTGCCACGAACATGCTCAATCAGCCTGAGTTTAAAGATGTAGATAAGGTTAAACATATTCTTGATCTGCTGGAGGAAACACCAACGCTGCTTAAACTGATGACACCTGTTCCCGGAGCACCTGAAATGCAGGTGCGCATCGGTACGGAAAATGATCATGAGGCGTTTGCCAATTGCAGTTTGATCACCGCTACGTATGCGATAGATGGGGAAGCTTTGGGTACCATAGGTATACTGGGACCGACGCGCATGGAATATGCGAGGGTGATTAACATTCTGGATATTCTATCCAAGGATTTGACCGCAATGCTTACACAGCGGTTTAAATAGAACAAGAATGCGTAGTTTATAGTTCTACATGTTCCGCGCTCAGATACTCTTTGTATCCTGCGCGGGTGTATTGCTGCGTGTTTTTATAAGGACAGTTATAACTTGAAGGAGGTGAAACATTTTGAAGGAAGAACAAGCGTTCCAAGAAGAAAAACAACAAAATGTAAGCACAGAGGAAGCTTCCGAGACGATCCAGGAGCAGGAAGAGCCGGTGAATGAAGCGGCAGCACTGGAAGCGCAGGAAGAAGACACAGAGGTGGCAAAACTTCGTGCGGAGGCTGAGGAGCATCAACAGCGGTTTTTGCGCGCACAGGCGGACTTTGACAATTTCCGTCGCCGCACGTTGAAAGAGAAAGAAGAACTTGCTAAATATGCTTCCATGAAGCTGGTAACCGAGCTGGTACCTGTTCTCGATAACTTCGAGCGTGCGCTGGCAACAGCACAGCAGGGAGCAGAGACTGAGTCATTCGCCAAGGGCGTAGAGATGATCTTCCGCCAGTTTGAGGGCGTGCTGCAGGCTGAGGGCGTAACGGCCATGAATTCGGTGGGTCAACCGTTTAATCCTGATTTCCATCAGGCTATTATGCAGGTGGAAAGCGAAGAGCATGAGGAAGGTATCGTCGTTGAAGAGGTGCAAAAAGGATACATGCTGAAGGACAAGGTACTTCGTCCTGCTATGGTAAAAGTAAGCATGTAGCTTTTTCAATATACATTTAGCAACACATGAATTGAAATTCAACCATCCTGGCCTGAGGGCCTCGTATATACAGAAGGAGGAATTGTCCGATGAGTAAAGTAATCGGTATTGACTTAGGTACAACCAACTCTTGTGTGGCTGTTATGGAGGGCGGCGAAGCCGTCGTTATTCCAAATCCGGAAGGCGCGCGCACAACCCCTTCCGTTGTTGGTTTCAAAAAAGATGGAGAACGTACTGTAGGGGAGACGGCTAAACGCCAAGCGATTACGAACCCGGATCGTACAATCATCTCAATCAAGCGCCATATGGGTACAAACCATAAAGAAAGCATTGACGGCAAGGAGTACTCCCCACAGGAAATCTCCGCTATGATTTTGCAAAAGCTGAAATCCGATGCTGAAGCTTATCTGGGCCAAACGGTAACTCAAGCCGTTATTACGGTTCCAGCTTACTTCAATGACAGCCAACGTCAAGCAACCAAGGATGCAGGTAAAATCGCAGGTCTGGAAGTTCTGCGGATCGTCAACGAGCCAACAGCAGCTGCTTTGGCATACGGTATGGAAAAATCCGAAGACCAAACGATCCTCGTGTATGACCTGGGTGGTGGTACATTTGACGTATCCATTCTGGAATTGGGCGACGGTTTCTTCGAAGTTAAAGCAACAAGCGGTGATAACAAGCTGGGCGGCGATGACTTTGACCAAGTGATCATTGATTACCTCGTAAATGAGTTCAAAAAAGATCAAGGTATCGACTTGAGTAAAGATAAAGCGGCTGTACAACGTCTGAAAGACGCAGCGGAAAAAGCGAAAAAAGAGCTGTCCGGCGTACTGACTACGACGATTTCCCTGCCGTTTATCACAGTCGTTGATGGCGTTCCACAGCATTTGGAGCTGAACCTGACTCGCGCGAAATTTGAAGAGCTGTCTGAAGGTCTGGTAGAACGTACCTTGGGACCTACTCGTCAAGCAATGAAAGATGCAGGCATGAGTGCCAGCGACATCGACAAAATCGTTCTGGTCGGTGGTTCCACTCGTATTCCGGCTGTACAGGAAGCAATCAAAAAATTGACAGGCAAAGAGCCTCATAAAGGCGTAAACCCTGATGAAGTGGTAGCTTTGGGCGCCGCAGTTCAGGCGGGCGTATTGACAGGTGATGTGAAAGACGTCGTTCTTCTCGATGTAACTCCACTGTCCCTCGGTATTGAAACCGCTGGTGGCGTATTCACTAAAATGATTGAGCGTAACACAACGATTCCTACAAGCAAATCGCAGGTATTCTCGACGTATGCCGACAACCAGCCTAGCGTAGAAATTCATGTACTGCAAGGTGAGCGTGAAATGGCAGCAGGCAACAAAACGCTGGGTCGCTTCCAACTGGGAGATATTCCTCCAGCACCACGTGGCGTGCCGCAAATCGAAGTTACCTTTGATCTGGATGCGAACGGTATCGTGAACGTATCTGCTACGGATAAAGGCACTGGCAAGAGTCAAAAAATTACGATCACATCTTCCAGCGGCTTGAGCGACGAAGAAGTAGAGCGTATGATGAAGGATGCCGAATTGCATGCGGAAGAAGATAAAAAACGCAAAGATTTGGTAGAAGCGAAAAACGCTGCGGACCAACTGATCTACTCCGTAGACAAAACGATTAAAGATCTGGGCGAAAAAGCAGATGCAGGTGAAGTCGAAAAGGCCAATGCAGCTAAAGAAAATCTGCAAAAAACGCTGGAAACCGACAACCTCGAAGACATCAAAAAGGCTACTGAAGAGCTGACTGAAATTGTTCAGCAATTGTCTGTAAAACTGTACGAGCAAGCTGCTCAAGCAGCTCAGGCACAAGAGGCTCAAAATGGCTCAGCAGACAGCAAAGGCCGCGACAATGTGGTTGACGCAGATTATGAAGTCGTTAATGAAGACCAGAAGAAAGACTAAGCAACGGATCGGTATTGGCATTAGGGTACACAGGTGCGTTATAATACACTGAATAGTATCCAGCAGCGTAGCTGCCTTGATAAATAACGATGAGACCGAAGGGGAACCGTTATTTTCAGGATAAATAAGCATATTACGGGTTGTACTGCCTTGAAATGATGGGAAGGTCAAAGCCGGGTCATCCCGTGCCTTTGGCTTTCCTTTTATATGTAGTGCAGACGCGTTGTAGGCATGGGGGTGGAACATTGGCTGATAAGCGTGATTATTATGAGGTGCTGGGCGTCGCGAAGGGCGCTTCGGATGAAGAAGTCAAAAAGGCTTACCGCAAGCTTGCTCGTCAGTATCATCCGGACGTGAACAAGGCTGCGGATGCGGAAAGCAAATTTAAAGAAGTGAAAGAGGCTTATGACGTTCTCAGCGATGGTCAGAAGCGGGCAAGATACGACCAGTATGGTCATGTAGACCCTAACCAGGGCATGGGAGGCGGCTTCGGTGGAGCTGACTTCGGTGGCGGGTTTGGCGATATTTTTGATATGTTTTTTGGTGGTGGCGGCAACGGTCGACGTGACCCGAACGCACCACAGCGTGGGAATGATCTCCAATATACGATGACGATCGAATTCAAGGAAGCGGTGTTCGGTAAGGAAACCGATATTAACATTGGACGTACCGAAACATGTGATACGTGTCACGGTACAGGAGCCAAAGCGGGCACCAAGCCACAAACCTGCTCCGTTTGCCACGGTAGCGGACAGGAAGAGGTGGTACAGAATACACCGTTTGGTCGTATGGTTAATCGCCGCGCTTGCTCCAATTGCGGCGGCTCTGGAAAAATTATCAAAGAAAAATGTACAACTTGTAGCGGTTCTGGCCGTGTGCGCAAGCAGCGTAAAATTCATATCCGTATTCCAGCGGGTGTAGATGATGGCGCGCAAATGCGTATCAACGGTGAGGGCGAAGGCGGTGTCAACGGAGGACCGGCAGGTGACTTGTACGTCGTGTTCCGTGTGAAGTCGCATGACTTCTTCGAGCGTGAGGGAGACGACATCTACTGTGAAATTCCGCTGACGTTCTCGCAGGCGGCATTGGGAGATGAGGTTGAAATTCCGACGCTGACCGAAAAAGTGAAATTGAAGGTTCCAGCGGGTACGCAGACAGGTACCTATTTCCGCCTTAAAGGTAAAGGTGTGCCTAAGCTGCGTGGTGTAGGTCAAGGTGACCAGCATATTAAGGTGGTCGTGGTGACGCCTAGCAAGCTGAGTGAGGAACAGAAGGACCTCCTGCGTCAATTCTCTGCGCTTAGCGGAGAGCAGACACATGAGAATGAGCAATCCTTCTTTGACCGTGTGAAGCGCGCCTTTCGAGGCGACTAATCCAAGGTAAGCATCGCGGAGCTTCAACCATGAATCAGAGGGGACTATTCCGCAATTGCGGGGTAGTTCCATTTTTTATTCCCAATCAGATGTGAGTGAATGAAGCGGTATGAAGTTATAACTATGCGGATTTACGTAAACACATACATATCCATTTTTGTATAAGCGTATTAAGCTATTGGCACTTAATCTCAAGTGAAAGGGGTGAGTTCCATCGCAATTTCACAGCCCAAGCTGCGTCGGGGGAAACCGCCAATCAAACTCAGAAGGCTGATTACACTGCTGGTTTGTCTCGTTATGGCGCTTGTACTTCTGCCAGTAACACTGTTATTTGCGGATAGAGTTGAGCATGAAACCGAGATGAGGCTGGAGGAAAAAGCAATGTCCATCGCACGTACACTCGCCCACACGCCTCTTATTGTTGGACAATTGCAACAACCCGGTTCGTCTTTTTCCATGCAGGAGTATGTGCAGAAGGTTTTAACTGCTAATCACGTTCAGTTTATCGTAGTTATGGACATGAAGGGGATTCGCAAAACGCACCCGGATGTCAGGATGATCGGCAAAGCTTTTGTTGGTGGAGACGAATACACTGCACTTCATGGTCATGAGAGTGTATCTGTCGCAAAGGGAACATTGGGCTTGTCCATGCGTGCCTTTTCTCCCGTGTTCAGCTCAACGGGGAAGCAGTTGGGAGCGATTGTCGTCGGTATATCCATGCAAGATGTGCTAAGGGCTCAGGAAGGCAACTACCGCCTTATTGCTATCGCCATTGCTGTCGGGATGCTAATCGGCACCGGAGGAGCAGTTGTGCTGGCCCGTAAAATTAAAAATATGCTGGCCGGTCTGGAGCCGCCGGAAATCGCGCGCTTGCTGGAGGAGCGCAGTGCTATGCTGCAGTCTATTAAGGAAGGTGTCATTGCGGTGGATGAATCCGGACGTGTTATGTTAATGAATGCAGAAGCGATTCGTTTGCTAAGGCAAGCGGGAATTGAAGATTTTTCGTTCTCTGGACAGGAAATTACCGCTTATTTATCCGCTTTCCGATTGCAAGAGGTCCTGAAGGCAAGCACTCCACAGATGGATGAGGAAATGGAGCTGGGGGGAATAACCTTGCTCACTACCAGTGTTCCGATCCGGGTAAAAGGGGAAATCGTGGGCGCGATTGTAACCTTTCGGGATAAAACGGAGATGAAGCAGCTTGCTGAGCGTCTGACAGGGGTGTCTCTATATACGGAGGCACTGCGTGCACAAGCTCACGAGTTTATGAATAAGCTACATGTTATTATGGGGATGGTGCATCTGCGAATGTACGATAAATTGGAGCATTACATTATGGATGCTGTTGAGCATCATCAGGTTGAGATTGGCTCCATTACCCGGCAGATTAAAGACCCTGTCATGGCGGGTTTTGTGTTGGGGAAATTAAGCCGGGCCAGAGAGGTCGGGGTGAATTTTGAACTGACTCCAGGTAGCTATTTGCCCGAATCAGGTCAAACCCAGACGATTCATGAACTGATTACCATTCTTGGTAATTTGTTCGATAATGCGGTCGAGGCGATGGAATCTCTCCAGCACAAGCGGATCACCCTTTCGCTTTATTATGAGAAGCACCAGGAGAAAGGATGGCTGACCTGTATCATGTGTGATAGTGGCCCAGGTATACCGGAAGGGCTCGTAAAGACGATATTTGAAAAAGGCTTTTCGACCAAGGGAGAGTCACGGGGAATGGGGCTTTATCTGGTGGCACAAAGCGTGGAAAGATTACAGGGGAGTGTAGAATTGATTCCAGCTGAGCAAGGGTGCTGTTTTGAGATTGCAATTCCATATATGATAACGGGGAATGATGAACATGATTAATGTCCTGATTGTAGAAGATGATCCGATGGTTGCCGAATTTAACCGCAAATATATGGAGCAGGTAGAGGGTTTTCAATGTGCAGGCTGGGCTTCTTCTGTAGAAGAGGCCAAGAAATTTTTGGCTGAACGGGCTGTTGATCTGATTTTATTAGATGTGTATATGCAGGAAAGCAATGGCCTGGATTTGCTGTCATTCATCCGGGAGGCAGGAGTGGATGCGGACGTCATTGTGATCTCAGCTGCAAGTGACATGAACAGTGTCAAGAAGGCGATGAATTTCGGCGCGGTGGATTATTTGATTAAGCCGTTCCACTTTAATCGTTTTCTGGAGGCACTCACAGGTTATCGGGAGCATATCAGTATCGTACGTGAGCGCAGCTTGCTTTCACAGGAGGAGCTGGATCGTCTCCTATATCATAAAAACTTTACCAAGGATCTGGCCCGACTGCCCAAAGGGGTAGCCAAGTCAACGCTGGCTATGATATGGAATTGTATCCGGCAGCATGAAGCACAGCTATTTTCCACCGAGGACATTGCAGAAAGTGCAGGGATATCCAGAGTGTCTATACGTAAATACCTGACTTTTTTGACGGAGATTGAGGTGCTTGCTATGGAAACGATTTATGGGACCATCGGACGACCTGTGTACCAATATCATATTTTACCGCAGGCGGAAGAAATCATGGCCGGTTATGATTTAAGCTCCCTTTGATTACTTTAGTTACAAAAGTAGATTATTAGTTTTAAAACCAAATAAAGCGTTTTCCAAGGTGTAGAATAGAAGCATGATCATCGTTCCTTACTACGAGGCATGATGATCGTTCTTTACTACAAGGAGGGAGCTTTATGGAAAATGCCACAAACCGGGCTGTCATTCAAAAGGAGCAAAAATGGAATAAAAATCCTGTAGATGCCATCAGGATGCTAGGTAAGATAAAAGTGGGAGTGATTCCGCTTCCGCTCTACGTCGTGATTGCGTTGGTTATATACGCAGCTGCGATTACACAAAGTCTTCCGAACGATATGTTGGGCGGGTTCGCCGTCATCATGATTTTGGGCATACTGCTCAGTGAACTGGGTTCCAAGCTTCCGCTGCTCAAGCATATTGGTGGCCCAGCTATTTTGTCACTCATGGTTCCATCGTTGATGGTATTTTGGAATATGTTCAGTCCATCCGCGATGGGAGCGGTACACACGCTCATGAAAACCTCTAATTTTCTTTATTTCTACATCGCTTGTTTGGTAACCGGGAGTATTCTTGGTATGGATCGTAAAATGCTGATGAACGGAATTATTAAAATTTTTGCCCCTATTATAGTTGGTTCCATTGCAGCTGTTGCAGCAGGTATGGTCGTGGGGATGGCTTTTGGCTACAGTGCCTATCATACGTTCTTTTACATCATTATTCCCATTATCTCCGGTGGGATTGGGGAAGGAATTTTACCTTTGTCCATCTCGTATGGATTAGTCTTGGGCAAAGATTCGGCGGTATTCGTATCCCAGTTTATCCCGGCTGCAATCATCGGGAATATTGTTGCAATCATAGGCGCGGGGGTTCTTAAGAGATTAGCGGAGAAGAGACCAAATACTTCTGGTAACGGAAGGTTGTTAAAACTCGGTAAGGAAGAGAAATTGTCCCCTGCAAGTTTGGATCAACCCGTTTCTTTCCCATTAATGGGTGGAGGACTGTTATTGGCCTGTACTTTCTTTATCGTAGGCAAGCTGCTGGAGCCATATCTTCATATTCCAGGACCGATTCTGATGATTTTGGCAGCGGCTATCATAAAATGTGTGCAAATCATGCCGAATCAGCTGGAACAGGGAGCTTTCCATTTGTACAAATGTATAACGGCAAGCCTGACGTGGCCATTGATGGTAGGATTAGGAATTTTATACGTTCCTTTGGATAGTGTGGTTGGGATTCTGACGATACCTTATGCCATCACCTGTGCATCGGTTGTCGTTGCATTAATTGTTGCCGGGTATTTTACCGGAAAATGGATTAATATGTATCCAGTAGAAGCTGCAATAGTAACTAGTTGTCGTGGTGGATTGGGAGGTACGGGGGATGTGGCCATCTTGTCAGCATCAAATCGGATGGAACTGATGCCTTTTGCGCAAATTGCAACTCGTATTGGCGGGGCAGCCACGGTTATTTTAGCAACTTTGTTACTCAATTTATGGAGCTGAAGAGTTTATATATAGATATGAAATTCATAGCTCAAATACAGACACGAGAGGATGGAGAGAAATATGAGTAGTTTATTGGACGAAATCAGAGAATTGCACGAAGGTGGCAAAATGGAGACCTTACCGAAAAAGCGGATTGAAACGATGGAGGGGTTATCCAAGGTTTATACGCCGGGTGTGGCTGAAATTTGCATGGAAATTGCGAATGATCCAGCCAAAGCGTATGAGCTAACAATCAAAAAAAATACAGTCGCCGTTGTATCGGATGGGACAGCGGTGCTTGGATTAGGGGATATCGGACCAGAGGCGGCTATGCCTGTGATGGAGGGCAAGGCGGTCCTGTTCAAACAGTTTGCAGGTGTCGATGCATTTCCAATCTGTCTCAATACGAAGGACCCTGATGAAATTGTTCACATCGTCAAAATGATTGCTCCTGCCTTTGGAGGCATTAATCTGGAGGACATCTCTTCACCACGCTGTTTTGAGGTCGAGAGACGCTTGAAAGAGGAGTTGGATATTCCGGTATTTCATGATGACCAGCACGGGACCGCAGTTGTCGTATTGGCGGGTCTGGTAAATGCGCTGAAGGTATGCGGCAAGAAAATGGAGGATGTCAAAGTTGTATTTGCCGGTATCGGTGCGGCTGGTATGGCATGCTCCCGCATGCTACTCAAGGCGGGTGTACGTAATCTGATTGGCGTTGACCGCCAAGGGGCCATTCATCGTGGAGTGGAATACAGTAATCCGCATTGGGCAGAGTATGCCAATATGACCAATCCCCATAATCTGAGTGGTAGTTTATCCGACGTGATTGTAGGAGCTGATGTTTTCATCGGTGTATCAGGCCCGGATTTATTGACTGTGGAGGATATTCAAAGCATGGCCGCTGATCCTATAGTCTTCGCCATGGCGAATCCGAAGCCAGAGATTGATCCAGCTTTAGCAGCGCCTTTTGTACGTGTATTGGCTACGGGCCGCTCTGATTTTCCTAATCAGATAAATAATGTACTGTGCTTCCCGGGAATTTTCCGGGGCGCACTGGATTGTCATGCCACGACGATTAATGAAGAAATGAAACTGGCTGCCGGGCTTGCCATTGCGGATGCAATCAGTCCTGAAGAGCTAAGTGAAACTTATATCATACCTAATGTGTTTAATCCCAAGGTGGTGCAAAAGGTTCGGGATGCTGTTATTCGCGCTGCATTGGAGACGGGGGTAGCGAAGGCAGGACAAATACCCGCTGCTGGCCTGCACCCGGAAAAGTTATAATCTTCACAAACGATATTTCCAGTGTTTCGTCTATTAAATCCGGTGTTGTCTGTTCCGTCCCATCTCTGTGGGGAATATAAATACGTGCCAATGAGCAGGATATAGCAAAGCGCAACTGTATCGCTTGAACGAAAGCTGCGCTCAATATTACACAGGGAGTTTTTGGGGATGGGTGAAAAAAATATTTTGGCGTATTTTAAAAGCCCTGAGGAAGCACAGGGAGCCGCTAGAAAACTGGAAGCTCTTCGGGTAGCGGATGTGTCAATAGACCGATTTAGCCGATATCCGCGACAGTCCACAGGCAACGGTGGATTACCTGTATTTTCGGGACAAATTACCAGCTTGTCCTCTATAACGCAGGGAGTGGACTTTACAGATGCAAGTCCAGCGATATTGGCTGCATCTGATCCCACTGCCAGTGGAATGAGCGATGGAGGACAGGGTGGACCGACAGGCCGCGATATTTTGTTGACTGCTGTAGTCGATGAATCCATTCATCATCAAGCGATGTCCATCGTGGAGCAAGCAGGTGGAATGCTGTGAACAGTTTGGAAGGAGCTGTGATAGATGCCAACCAACAAACGCTTTGATAAAGTGCTGACCAAAACGGAGAAAATCAAACGGGCGCAATCTGTCAAAAATGAGGACGTTGAGTTCTCGGCAGAGCAGGCAGATGCTCAGGATTTGGAAGCGATTCGGCGCGCTGAAGTGGCTGATCGTCGTCAGGAGCGCATTATTAGCGACAGCGAGTAGAATTCGTGAAGACGAGTTATCCCCATCTTAAAGATGATTAAGGGATAGCTCGTCTTGTTTGTGTAGGCTCGTTTTTAAAAGGGTAGACGACATCACAAGTTCTACAAAAAACATTTTCGCTCTCCGATGATACTTGCTGTTTTGAACTCTTATGCATGTATATAGTACAATATAGAGTATGCATGTGAAATGAGGAGGAAATGAAAACCATGTTGTGGAATGAAATAACAATACATACAAGCGAAGAAGCCGTCGAAATGATTTCAAATTTTCTGCACGAAGCAGGGGCGGGAGGGGTTTCTATTGAAGAATCCGGCTCGCTCAACAAACCGCGTGATACGTCTTACGGGCAGTGGTATGATCGCCCCTTGAACGACATTCCAGAAGGACAAGCAATCATCAAGGGCTATTTTTCCGAAGAAGTGGATATGAACAGCATACGTGCAGAAATTGAGCCGCGGGTCGAACAATTAAGAACCTTCGATATTGATCCCGGTGAGGTTCGGTATGAGCTGAAAACGGTCAATGAGGATGACTGGGCCAACGCCTGGAAGCAATATTTCAAGCCTTTACGTGTGTCGGATCATCTAACGATCAAACCGACTTGGGAAGACTATGAGCCTGCAAGTGAGGATGAAAAAATCATTGAGCTGGACCCGGGTATGGCCTTTGGCACGGGAACGCATCCTACAACATCCCTTTGCCTGAGAACACTGGAATCTGTAATTAAGGGTGGAGAAGAGGTTATTGATGTAGGTACAGGCTCCGGTATTTTAGCCATTGGAGCAGTGAAGCTGGGAGCGAAGCATGTGCTGGCTCTGGACCTGGATCCGGTAGCGGTCTCAAGTGCGCGGGAAAATACGCGTCTGAATGGACTGGAGGAACATATTACTATTAAAGAAAGCGATCTGCTATCCGTGCTCAATGCAAGCGATCCAACACTGGGTATCCAGCTGCCGGTCAAGCTGGTGGTTGCTAATATTTTGGCCGAGATTATTTTGCTGTTCATTGATGATGTATATAAGGCTCTGGAGCCAGGCGGGGTTTATATTGCTTCAGGGATTTGGAAAAATAAAGAAGAGGTTGTCGAAACTGCGTTAAAGGCAGCTGGCTTTGAAATTGCCGAAATACGCCGCGATGAAGATTGGCTGGCGTTTGTGGCGAGAAAGAGGTAAGCATGGACTTTCTACAAAGTATTTTTCGCGTAAATTTAAATGTTCTTCCATTTTACTTACTGGCTGTGATCATATCTTTTACAGTGCATGAGTTTGCGCATGCGTATTATGCCAATAAATTTGGTGATCCCACAGCCAAGCTGCTTGGGCGCGTGACATTAAATCCGGCTGTGCATATTGATCTGCTGGGTACGCTCTTGCTGCTGATCGGGGGCTTTGGCTGGGCCAAGCCTGTTCCGGTTAACCGTGATAATTTCAGCCGTCCGCGCCTCATGGGTATCATCGTTTCGGCTGCCGGTCCGCTGAGTAATCTGTTGCTTGCATTTGTCACTACATTAATCTATGCCATGCTGCTTCATTTTCAAGTACTGCCAGGCATGGAGAACCAGCGGGTGGCTCAGGCGATTTATCTGTTTATCAATGCACTGATCAATTTGAATCTGTTTCTGTTTATCTTTAACCTGATTCCACTGCCTCCGCTGGATGGATACCGGATTGTGGAGGACGTAGCTCCAACTCCTGTGCGCCGCAAGCTTCAGCAGTTTGAACAGTGGTCCATCTTTATTTTTCTGCTTATACTGGTCATTCCGCAGGTGCGGGCTGTAACGATTGAACCTCTTTACACGCTGGCCCAAGTGATATATATACAGTTTTTGCAGTTCTCTTTTTACATCACCGGATTATTTGGAGCCTAAGGGCTCCTTTTTTGTGAGAACAGATCATATTGCGACAATGGAAAAGGGAACAGACTGGTCATACAGGCGCAAAAGATGATATGATGGTGCTTGGTGATTTATTCGGTTTTTGTACGGAAAGTCAGTGGATAACAGTTATTTTTAGAATAGGTGTGAGAGACAATGCAGCGTTATTTTATTCCGGCAGAGCAATTTCTGGAAGATCACGTGATGGTTGCGGGTGAGGACGCGCGGCATATTGCCAAGGTCATGCGTGGCCGTAGCGGTGACAAAATTATAGTCAGTGACGGGGTGTCCAGAGAAGCACTGGCTGCGCTGGATACGATTGAGCAGGATCATGTGACAGCGACAATCGTCGAGCTGCTGGAGATGAGCTCTGAGCCGCATGTGCAGGTCACCATCGCTCAAAGTCTTCCTAAGGGAGACAAGATGGAGACGGTGATGCAAAAATGTACAGAAATCGGAGCAGCGGGCTTTATACCGTTTTTGTCCGAGCGTACAGTCGTGCAGTATGATGCCAAAAAAGAAGGCAAGCGATTGGAGCGCTGGCGCAAGATTGTGAAGGAAGCGGCTGAGCAAAGCCATCGCAACCGGATTCCCGAAATTAGTGCACCCCTGACGTGGAAAGAGCTGCTGGCTTCTTTTGCGGGGTATGATTTGATATGCTATTGTTATGAAAAAGAGCAGGGGCGGCAGCTACGTGATGTGATCCAACCCTTCGTAGGACAATGGGCGTCGGCAGACAAGCCGCGTGTTCTGCTGGTGGTGGGCCCGGAAGGCGGCTTCACTGAAGCGGAAAGCCTGGAGGCTGAGCAGGCCGGGGCTCAATCTACAGGGCTGGGAAGACGTATTTTGCGTGCAGAGACCGCAGGTATGGCTGCGTTGGCGTGCATTTTATATGAGTCAGGAGAAATGGGAGGGATTTAACATGCCATCAGTGGCATTTTACACATTAGGCTGTAAAGTAAACTTTTATGATACAGAAGCAATCTGGCAGCTGTTCAAAAAAGAAGGTTATGAGCAGGTGGATTTTGACGAGCAGACTGCAGATGTTTATTTGATTAATACATGTACGGTTACGAATACTGGCGATAAAAAGAGTCGTCAGATTATTCGTCGCGCGATTCGCCGAAATCCGGATGCCATTGTAGCAGTGACGGGCTGTTACGCTCAAACTTCTCCTGCCGAAATTATGGATATTCCCGGTGTCGATCTCGTTATTGGTACGCAGGATCGGGACAAGATTATTCCGTATGTGAAGGAGATTCAAGAATCGCGTCAACCGGTGAACGCTGTACGAAATATTATGAAGACTCGTGTGTTTGAGGAAATGGATGTGCCTGATTTTGCTCATCACACCCGTGCGTTTTTGAAAATTCAGGATGGCTGCAATAATTTCTGCACCTTCTGCATCATTCCGTGGTCGCGCGGTCTATCCCGCAGCCGTGATGCCGCGAGCATTATCGCACAGGCGCGTCAGCTGGTGCACGCAGGCTACAAGGAAATCGTACTTACAGGTATCCATACTGGCGGCTATGGAGACGATATGGAAAATTATGACCTGTCCGATCTGTTGTGGGATCTGGAGAAGGTGGAAGGGCTGGAACGTATCCGTATCAGTTCGATTGAAGCCAGCCAGATTGATGAAAAAATGCTCGATGTGCTGAAACGCTCCAACAAGCTGGTTCGTCATTTTCACATACCGCTTCAGGCAGGAGACGACACCGTGCTGAAACGGATGCGCCGCAAGTACACGACAGAAGAATTTTATAACAAGATGCTTATGATTCGAAAAGCAATGCCGGATGTGGCGATTACAACAGATGTGATTGTCGGATTCCCCGGGGAAACGGACGAAATGTTCCGCAACGGCTATGAGCTGATGAAAAAAATCAATTTTTCAGAAATGCACGTATTCCCGTATTCCAAGCGCACTGGAACGCCTGCGGCACGTATGGAGGATCAGGTCGACGAGGACGTGAAAAATGCACGTGTGCATGAGTTGATTGAACTGTCAGAGCAAATGCAACTGGCGTATGCCGAGAAGTTTGTAGGTCAGGTGCTGGAGGTCATTCCGGAAGTTGCACCGAAAGGAACCGAAGATAGCGGCATACTTTACGGTTATAGTGACAATTATATTCAATTGGTGTTTGAAGGTACCGAGGATTTGGTGGGCAAGGTGTGCCGCGTGAAACTGATGAAGGCGGGCGTTAATGAATGTGAAGGCCAATTGGTCCGCGTATTGGAGAACGGGCTGCAAGCAGCTCTCTAAGAACATAAAAAGCCTGAACAGGCAATAGCGACGGCAAACAAGGATTTCGCCTTTCCCTACAGAGAGGACGGAATCCTTGTTGCGCAAGGAAAGGAGATTACAGGATGGCAGCAAAAAAGGAAATTTCCGCAGGCGGTGTTGTGTTTCGCAAACAGGGGGAGCAGCTTGAAATCCAGCTGATTACTGACCGATATGGCAAGGTATCCTTGGCTAAAGGCAAAATGGAGCCTGGAGAAACAATCGAACAGACGGCTTTACGTGAAATTCGCGAGGAAACAGGGCTAAACGGGCGAATTATTCAGCATGTGGATATGATTGCTTATACCTACCAGCATGCTGAATATGGGGAAGTGGACAAGGAAGTTCATTATTATCTCGTGGAGGCACTGGATGGAGATTTACAGGCGCAGATCGAAGAAATAAAAGGTGTCGCGTGGCATACGCCTGAGGAGGCATGGCGTCTCCAGCGCCAAGGTGGATACGATAATAATGATGTCATTTTGAGCAAGGCGCTGTCTATGCTGGGAATTAACGTTTAATTCTAGGGAGAGACATACGTTGCTCCAAGCGAGTCCATACAGGTAAATAGCAAGCGGGCAAGGCGATCAGAGAGCTGATCACGTTGAACAGCGTTTGGGCATGGGCGACCTTGGCTCCAGGCTCGGCGGATATCCAGGCGGCAGCCATTTCCAGCCCGGGGATCAACGGCATAAAAAGCAAGGCTCCGCCTACATTCAGCAGCACATGGGACCAGGCCACAAATTTGCCGGACGTGCTGCCGCCTACAGCGGCGATCAAAGCAGTCACGCAGGTGCCTACATTGGAGCCGATGACAATGGCGATCCCCACATCGACCGGCAAGGCACCTGCGGCCGCAAGGCTGATCGCCATGCCGATAACGGCTGCGCTGCTGTGGACAAGTGCGGTCAGGCAGGCTCCGGCGGCGAAGGCCCACCACATGTTGGCCGCAGCGTGATCCAGAAACCAGCGGAATAGTCCGGCCTGCTCAATCCAGGGGCCGACTGCTTGCATCACACGGATGCCGATCAGAATCAGCGAAAATCCGGCAAAGGCAAGGCTGATAAATTGTACAGCCTGCGGGCGGCTGAGTCCATTGGAGCCGTGGGGAACTCCGACAGATACATACTGGCGGCCGGGGACAGCTTCTCCCCACAGGACGGCGGTGCTCCAGCATAGCAGTGAGCCGCATAGCAGCGGCACAGCCATCTTGCCCAGCTGCAGCCCCATCAGCTCGGTGACCAGGCAGGTGCCGATATTGGTGCCGAGGATGATGCCGAGCGTACGGCCGTAGGATAAAAGCTCGGCATTGACCAGCCCGATGGTCAGCACCGTTACGGCGGTGCTGCTTTGCAGCAGGGCGGTAATGCATGAGCTGAACAGCAAGCCCCGCCAAGGCGAAACGGTGGCACGGTTCAGCCAGCGGGTGAGGAAGGGGCCAGCCAAATGGCGGAGAGCAGCTTCCATCAGCTTCATTCCGCCCAAAAAAACAAGCAGCCCACCGCACAGCGGCAAAATAACGTGTATAAACACGGGCGTAGCCCCCTTTTCTAAGTGAAATTACTTATGTAACAGCCTATGATCTGTCGAGGACAGCCATGACAAGCATGGCTGAGTTGTTTTTTTTTACGGAACGATAATTTTTGTAGTATCTTCACAAGCTTTAAAAGCGTGACGTCGATATAAAGGCGGGCAATAGCGGAGCGGTTCATTTGAATCTGGAGAAGCGGTAGCGTTCGCCTTTGCAGGGGGATTCTTACCATTAAAATCATTTATAAAATCCAAAGAATCCCCCTGCAACAGCGATCGTAAGATCAAATGAACCGTGGAGCCGCGCCCCATCGAACACCACGCTTTTAACACTTTGAGTAATCCAAGAATAGGAGTGAGGGTTTTGCCTTCAGTAATATTAGAACGAGGCCGCAAAAAAAGGCTGGAGCACGCACACCCCTGGGTGTTTAAAAATGAAATAGCCAAGGTCGAGGGCGATCCGGCGGCGGGCGATCTGGTCAGCATTGTTAACCATCAGGGTCGATATTTCGCGACAGGCTACTATAATCCGGCTTCACAAATTACAGTGCGTGTGATATCGTACGAGCCGCTGGAAGCCATGGACAAAAATTTCTTTGTTGAACGCTTCCGCAATTGTCTGGAGCACCGTGAACGTTTTGTGACCGGAGGAGACGCTTATCGGCTAGTGTACGGCGAGGCTGATTTTTTGCCTGGACTGATTGTCGACCGATTCGGAGATGTGTTGGTCGTGCAGTTGTTGACGTTG
The DNA here is from genome assembly GCF_000520755.1 of Paenibacillus sp. 1-18. Lineage (NCBI taxonomy): Bacteria > Bacillati > Bacillota > Bacilli > Caryophanales > Paenibacillaceae > Paenibacillus > Paenibacillus sp. 1-18. The sequence continues at coordinate 544 of NZ_ASSB01000292.1, read as the reverse complement.
GGCATGGATCGGCGAAGGGAAGAAATCAGGAACGCGCTCGTTGAAGTGGTTAGCCCTGTCGGTATATATGAACGCAGTGATGTATCCATCCGCGAGTTGGAAGGACTGGAACAGAAAAAAGGGCCTTTGTACGGTGATTGCCCGCGCCATGTCGTGGTAACGGAAAATGGCTTGCAAATCAAGGTCGATATCGTAGAGGGCCAGAAGACAGGTTATTTCTTCGACCAGCGTGAGAATCGTGCGGCGATTGCACCGTTGATGACAGGCTGGGGCGCACGCAGCGCAATTACGATTCAGGAAGTGGCAGAGCAAGACGGCTCTGGCACCACGGTCATGAAGCCTGTAAATAAAAGCGGTAAGGTTGTTGAATTTCCATTTTGGGATGGCGCAACTGTATTAGAGTGCTTTTCACATACCGGAAGCTTTACACTTAATGCATGCAAATATGGTGCAAAAAAAGTAACTTGTCTTGATATTTCCGAGCATGCGATTGAAAGCGCGCGGGATAATGTTAAGTTGAACGGCTTCGAGGAACGTGTCGAGT
>NZ_ASSB01000291.1:0-7486 GCF_000520755.1 Paenibacillus sp. 1-18 | reverse complement strand
GCAAGCAGGCTATCGACTGGACATGAAAGACCTGTTTAGCAATCCGACGGTCGCGTCCCTGAGTCCTTTGCTTCGTACAGATGGCAAAATCGCCAGTCAGGAAGAGGTAGCAGGAAAGGTGGAGCTGACACCCATTCAACGCTGGTTCTTCGAGCAGCAGCCGGTTGACCTGCATCACAGCAACCAGGCGATGATGCTGTATCGAGCTGGGCGCTTTGATGTAGGTGCGCTGCGCCATACGATGGAACGCATTATCCAACATCATGACGCATTGCGTACTGTATTCCGCGAGACGGAGCATGGCTACACAGCTTGGAACCGCAGTGTGGAAGAAGGCGAGCTTTACACACTGGACATTGTAGATTTCAGAGGGGTTGAAGACGAAGCTGCCGCAGTGGAAGCCAAGGCGAGTGAAGTTCAAGCCAGCATTCATTTGGGCGAAGGTCCGCTTGTGAAGCTCGGTTTGTTCCAATGCGCTAAGGGTGATCATTTGTTAATCGTTATTCACCATCTGGTGGTGGACGGTGTATCGTGGCGAATTTTGCTGGAGGATGTGGCAGCGGGTTATGAACAGGCTGTCGCAGGAAAAACAGGCAAATCCATTCGATTGCCGCATAAAACAGATTCGTTCCAGACATGGGCCGAGCATCTGTCGGCCTATGCGAACAGTGCGACGATGGAGCGGGAGCTTGCTTACTGGCAGCATATCGAACAAGCAGAAGCAAGCCTGGCGAAGCCATTGCCAAAGGATTATGACAACGATCATGCCTTGCTTGGAGACAGTGAGGTTGTTACGGTCCGCTGGACGAAGCAGGAAACGGACTTGTTACTCAAGCAGGCTCACCGCGCGTATAACACGGAAATGAATGATCTGTTGCTGGCTGCACTCGGCAAAGCCGTATATGACTGGTCCGGTTCTGAACGCGTGCTGGTCAACCTGGAGGGCCATGGACGGGAGGCCATTTTACCGGATGTGGATATTACGCGCACGGTTGGCTGGTTTACGAGCCAGTTCCCGGTTGTACTGGATGGAAGTCTGGGACAAGGTGGAAATACCGCTCGTTTGATCAAACGGGTAAAGGAAGGGCTGCGTCATATTCCGCAAAAAGGCATTGGCTACGGTATTTTGCGATACCTGTCAAATGCAGATGCTTTCACGCAAGCAGGCGTGCAGCTCCAGGTGGAGCCAGAGATCAGCTTTAACTATCTGGGTCAGTTTGATCAAGACTATAAAGGCAACGATCTGGAGCCTTCATCCTATTCCATCGGTGTACCTGTCAGCACGAACGCCGCTATGGACTTTGCGCTGGATATCAATGGTGTGATCGAGGATGGCGAGCTGATCTTCACCATTCGTTACGGCACAACGCAATTCCGTCATGAAACGATTGCAAGGCTCGGAGAGCTGCTGGTATCCGGCTTGCGTGAGGTGATTAGCCATTGTGTCGCCCAGGAAAGAACGGTATTGACACCAAGCGATGTCCTGTTAAACAACGTAACGTTGGACGAGCTGGAGCAATTGGTGGAAGATACGCGAGATCTGGGTGAGCTGGAAAATGTGTACGCCTTAACGCCGATGCAAAAGGGCATGCTCTTCTACAGCTTAATGGACGAGGAGTCGGGCGCTTATTTTGAGCAGGCGACCTTTGAGTTGAACGGACGTTTTGATGTGGTCGCTTTCGGCAAAAGCTTTGATCTGCTCGTGCAACGTCATGAGGCGCTACGGACGAACTTTATCAGCTCATGGAAGGATGAGCCTGTACAGGTCGTCTTCCGCAACCGCAGCGGAGAATTGTACTATGAAGACTTGCGCGGACTAGAAAAAGAGGAACGTGAAGCTCGTGTTGAGGCTTTTATCCTTGCGGATAAAGCTAAAGGATTCCGTCTGGCTGAGGATGCGCTCATTCGTGTCTCCATTCTGCAAACCGGGGATGAAGCGTACCACTTTATTTGGAGCTTCCATCATATTTTGATGGATGGCTGGTGCCTGTCCTTTATGACACAGGAGGTATTTGGTACCTATCTGGCACTTCGTGCGGATCAGGAGCCTGTGCTTGAGCCTGTCACGCCGTTCAGTCGCTTTATTGAATGGCTGGAGCGTCAGGATCGTGAAGCGTCCCTGCAATACTGGAACGGGTATCTGGCAGACTATGAGCAGCAAATTACGCTTCCACAACAAAAAACACAGCCTAAATCCATTCAAACCGGGGAATATGTCGCTGGAGAACTGGAATGCGACTTCCAGCCGGAGTTGGTCGCACAGATCGAACGGGTAGCGAAGCAAAATCAGGTGACAATCAACACATTGATTCAGACGGTATGGGGCGTGCTGCTGCAAAAATATAACAACAGTCCGGATGTCGTATTCGGCAGTGTTGTATCCGGTCGTCCAGGCGATATTCCAGGTGTGGAGCGTATGATCGGTTTGTTCATTAATACGATTCCAGTGCGCGTTCAATCTGAAAAAGGTGAAGCCTTTGTCGAGCTGATGAAACGAACACAGCGGCAGGCGCTGGCTTCCAATGCCTATGACGCATTCCCGTTGTATGAAATTCAGGCGCTTACCGAGCAGAAGCAGGATTTAATCAACCATATTATGGTATTTGAGAACTATCCGGTGGAGCAGCAGGTAGAGCAGCTGGGAAGCGATGGACAGGATAAATTTACGATTTCGAACGTGGTGGCTACAGAGCAAACCAACTACGATCTGAACGTGGTCGTTATGCCGGGAGAAGGCATAAAGATTCGTTTTATGTATAACGCGTTGAGCTTTGATCAAAGAGGCATCGAGCGTCTGCATGGACATTTTGCCCGTCTGCTGGAGCAAATTTCACTCAATCCGAGTGTTCGCGTTGAAGAGCTGGAATTGGTCACGGCGGCGGAAAAACAACAGATTACGGGAGAGTACAATGACACGGCTTCTGCATATCCGCGCAATCAGACGCTTCAAAAGCTGTTTGAGGAGCAGGCTGAGCGTACACCGGATCATATTGCCGTAGCTTTGGGTCATCAATCCCTAACCTATCGGGAACTTAATGAGAAGGCTAACCGATTGGCGCATACGCTGCGAGATGCAGGAGTGAAGCCTGATGAACCTGTCGGTATTTTGACAGAGCGTTCGCTGGATATGATTACTGGAACCCTGGCTATTTTGAAGGCTGGAGGCGCGTATGTTCCGGTAGACCCTCAATATCCGGAAGACCGTATCCGCTATATGCTGGAAGACTCAGGAGCCAAGTTGCTGCTGGCACAGCAGGATTTGCTGGACCGTTGCTATTTTGACGGGCAGATTGTCAATTTGAATGATGACACGTCTTACAGTCCAAATGCTTCCAATCTGAGGATGGATGGAGCAGGCCACCATGCTGCTTATGTCATTTATACCTCGGGATCAACAGGCAAGCCTAAGGGCGTTGTTGTTGAGCATCAAAGTGTTGTGCGTCTGGTGCGGAATACGGATTATGTGCCGTTTGATGAATCAATCCGAATGCTGCAAACTTGCGCATTTGTATTTGATGTATCCACGTTTGAAATTTGGGGTGCTCTGCTGAACGGCGGTCAGCTTGTACTTGTGCATAAGGATGATCTTCTGGATGCCGCCAAGCTCAAGGAGACGATACGGGATCATCGCATTACGATGATGTGGCTGACTACACCGTTATTTAATCAGCTTTCGCAGCAGGACAGTAAACTGTTTGGTGATGTAAAGTATCTGCTGGTTGGTGGTGATGTGTTGTCTGCGCCCCATATTAACCGGGTCCTGCGTGATAATCCCGACATGAACATCATTAACGGCTATGGGCCAACGGAAAATACGACCTTTTCGACGACATATCACATTACGGAGGAACAGCTGGATTCTGTGCCAATCGGACGTCCAATCTGTAATTCGACAGCGTATGTCGTGGATTCAGCGTTTAATCTGCAGCCGGTGGGAGCTTGGGGCGAGCTGGTTGTCGGCGGCGACGGAGTTGCACGCGGCTATCTGAACCGTCCAGAGCTGACGGCTGAGAAATTTCTTGCCAACCCGTGGGTGGACGGAGATCGCCTGTACTGCACGGGAGACCTTGTTCGCTGGCGTGAAGATGGCACGTTGGAATACGCTGGACGGATTGACCAACAGGTCAAAATTCGCGGTTACCGGATTGAGCTGGGCGAAGTTGAGACGCAGTTGTTAAATATGGATTCCATTCGTGAAGCTGTTGTGCTGGCACGTGAGGATGAATTTGGACAAAAGGTACTGTGTGCGTATTACACCTCGGATCGGGAATGGAATACAGGAGAGCTGAGAAATCAGCTTGCCCAGGAAATCCCGGGCTATATGGTACCCTCTTATTTCATTCATCTGGAGCAGATTCCGCTGACAGTTAACGGCAAGGTGGACCGCAAAGCATTGCCTGCGCCGGAAGGCGGACTTCAGACGGGCATAGAGTATGTGGCACCACATACAGCAGCGGAACAGGCGTTGACAGCTATATGGCAAACAGTGCTGGGTACTGGACACATCAGTACGCTGGATAATTTCTTTGATCTGGGTGGCGACTCGATCAAGGCGATTCAATTCTCCTCCCGACTGCTTCAAGCCGGATACAAGATGGATATGAAGGACTTGTTCAAATATCCGAGCGTGAAGGAGCTTGCTCCGCATCTTCGTTTGGCGGACAAGAGAACGGCTGAGCAAGGCGAGGTTACGGGGAAAGTGGCGCTAACGCCGATTCAATACTGGTTTGCAGAACAGGAGCAAGTGGACGCGCATCACTTTAATCAGGCGGTCATGCTGCACCGGGAGAAGGGCTTTGACGAGTCCGCTCTGCGTCAGGCGCTCTTGAAGCTGACAGAGCATCATGATGCACTACGGATGGTGTTCAGCAAGACAGAGCAAGGCTATGAAGCATGGAACCGGGGAGTACAGGAAGGCGAGCTGTATCATCTGGACGTGCTGGACTTTAGAAATTTGACGGATGAAGCCTTGCTCAGCGCGGCGATTGAGGCGAAAGCCAGCGAAATTCAAAGCAGTATTCGTCTGCATGAAGGGCCGCTGTTTAAAGCTGGTTTGTTCCACTGTGCAAATGGAGATCATCTCCTGATGGCGATTCACCATTTGGTAGTAGACGGCGTATCATGGCGTATTTTGTTTGAGGATTTGGCTACAGCCTATGAACAGGCCCTCCATCAAAAAGAGCTTCAGTTGCCGGGCAAAACGGATTCATTCCGTTCCTGGTCACAAAGACTTTCCACGTATGCGAGTAGCGAGGCCATGGAAAGTGAACGCGTCTACTGGGAGCAATTGAACGCATCCGCTTTGGCTGATCAAGTAAGATTGCCTGAGGATCAGGCGCAGGATGGCAAATTTACCTTGGCTGACACCGATCTAGTTGTCGTCAAGCTTACGGAAGAAGAGACGGAAAGACTATTGAAGCAGGCGTACCGCGCATATAACACGGAAGTGAATGATCTGCTTCTGACTGCATTGGGCATGATGCTGTACACATGGACGGGTCATAAGCGAAGCCTGGTCAATTTAGAGGGGCACGGGCGTGAGGACATTTTGCAGGATACGGACATTTCTCGTACTGTAGGCTGGTTTACGAGTCAATATCCGGTATTGCTGGACATCGGTCGTGATCAGGCTTTGTCGGTACGCATCAAACAGGTCAAAGAGAGCCTGCGTCATATTCCGAATAAAGGAATTGGCTACGGTATTTGGAGACATTTGAGTGAGCACGGTCAAGCCGTTAGAGGTTACGCCGAGCCACAAGTGAGCTTTAACTATCTCGGACAGTTTGATCAGGATTTGCAAAAAAGCGATGTTCGTATGTCTGCTTACCCGATCGGATCGGTCGTTAGTGATAAGACTGAGATGAAATACGCTCTCGATGTGGGCGGAATTGTAACGAACGGCATCCTGGAACTGGACATTCGGTATAACGGCAAGGCTTTCCGTAAAGACACTATCCAAATGCTGGCTAATCTTTTAAAAGCCAACCTGCTTGAAATTATCGAGCATTGTGTCACACGGGAGCGGACCGAATTGACTCCAAGTGATGTACTGCTTAAAGGTCTGACACTGGAGCAATTAGATACGATTAAGGAGCAGACAAAGACGGTTGGGGAACTGGAAAATGTGTACCCGTTAACGCCAATGCAAAAGGGTATGCTGTTCCATAGTCTGATGAACGCAGAAACTGGAGTGTATTTTGAACAGGCGACCTTTGATCTTGAGGGCCATTTTGTGCCGGCCATATTCGAGGAAAGCCTGAAGCTGCTGGTTAGCCGACATGCTATATTCCGGACGAATTTCTACAGCGGCTGGCATGGTCAACCATTGCAGGTTGTCTATCGTCATAAAAATCCGAGCTTCCGTTATGAGGATGTCAGAGGGCGTGAGCACGCTATAGCTGAATTTGTGGCTCAGGATAAAGCCCGAAACTTTGATTTAGGCAAGGATGCGCTTATGCGTGTAGCAATCTTCCGTACAGGGGATAACTCATACCGTTTTGTATGGAGCTTCCATCATATCGTGATGGACGGCTGGTGCCTGTCACTGGTAACGGAAGAAGTTCTGAATGCATATTTGTCCTTGATGAAAAACAAACAGCCGGTATTAGCACCTGTCAAACCGTATAGTCACTATGTTGAATGGCTGGAACGCCAGGATGCGCAGGAAGCGACTCGCTACTGGAGTGACTATTTGGCGGGGTTTGAGCAGCGGACCTTGTTGCCTGGTGAGAACGCACAAGCTTCTGTAGTAGGACGGGTTGAGGATGCAGACGGAAACGGTGGGGGTTTAAATTCCGCCTATATTTCGGAAAAGCTGCCGTTTGTGTTAGGTAAAGAACGGATTGCGGCATTGAACCAAATTGCCAAGCAGCAACATGTAACGATTAACACATTGCTGCAAAGTGTTTGGGGCGTAATTTTACAGAAATACAATAATAATCATGATGTCGTCTTTGGTAGTGTAGTATCCGGACGTCCAGCAGAAATTCCAGGTGTGGAAAACATGATCGGCTTGTTCATCAATACGATTCCGGTTCGCATTTACAGTGAGCAGAATGCTACGTTTGCTGACATATTGCAACGCACACAGGAACAGGCTTTGGCCTCCGGTGCCTATGACACGTTCCCGTTGTATGACATTCAGGCGCTGACTGAACAAAAACAAGACCTGATTAATCACATTATGGTCTTTGAAAACTATCCGATTGGGCAACAGATAAGTCAGGCGGTCGGTTCCGGCGAGCCAGGCGCACAGACTGGCTTATCTATAGCAAACGTGGCAATCGCAGAGCATACTAACTACGATTTTAACCTGATTGTGGTGCCTGACGAGGATATCTCCATCCTGCTTGAATACAATGCTCTTGTATATAACCGGTCTGCTATGGAGCGTATCCATGGTCATATCGACCATGTCATCGGACAAATTGTGGACAATCCGCATATCCGTGTGAATGAACTGGAATTGGTGACACCAGAAGAACAA
>NZ_ASSB01000290.1:0-5160 GCF_000520755.1 Paenibacillus sp. 1-18 | reverse complement strand
CCTGCCGCAAAAAACAGACTCGTTCCGCACATGGGCGCAGCAATTGTCACTGCATGCGGCAAGTCCGACGATGGAACACGAACGGGAGTACTGGCGGCAGATCGTGCAGACGGCAGCAGCTATTGAACCGCTGCCGATGGATTTTGCTCACCCTACAGCCCAGGTTCGCGACAGCGAGACGGTAGTAGCTGGATGGAGCGAGGAAGAAACCTCGCTGCTGTTGAAGCAGGCTAACCACGCTTACAACACGGAAGTAAACGACTTGCTGCTGACCGCTTTGGGCATGGCAGTTCATGCCTGGACGGGAACGGAGCAGGTGCTGGTAAATCTGGAGGGACACGGTCGGGAACCGATCATTCCAGATACCGACATCACCCGGACCGTAGGCTGGTTTACGAGCCAATATCCGGTTGTACTGGAGACCGGGGCCGAACAGGAAATTTCTCGTAGCATTAAGCGTGTCAAGGAAGGGCTTCGCCACATTCCGAATAAAGGCATTGGATACGGGATTTTGGCCCACTTGTCCGATAACGGAGTAAACGGGGACGATTCCTTGCAGCTTAAGCCGGAAATCAGCTTCAACTATCTGGGGCAGTTCGACCAGGATTTGGACAGTAGTAAGCTGCAAATTTCGCCTTATTCAACCGGGGTTGCCATTAGCGAAAACAGCGTGCGGAATTATGTACTGGACATCAACGGCATGATTTCGGAAGGTACGTTGAAGCTGGCCATCAGCTATTGCGGAAATCAATACCGCAAGGAGACGATGGAAAAGCTGGCCGAGCTGATTCAAAGCAGCCTTCAGGCAATCATCCTCCACTGCGCGGGTAAAGAGCAGTCGGAGCTGACGCCAAGCGATTTGCTGCTTTCGGATCTCAGCCTGGAGGAACTGGAGCAGCTTGTGCAGCAAACCCGGCATGTCGGCGAGATCGAAAATGTGTACAAGCTGGCGCCGATGCAAAAGGGCATGCTGTTCCTGAGCCTGCTGGAGTCGAATTCGGGTTCTTACTTCGAACAATCGACTTTTGGCATCCGGGGAAGTCTGGACATGCAAGTATTCGCTCAAAGTCTGGATGCCTTAATGCAACGCCATGATGCACTGCGCACCAACTTTTACAATGGTTTGGCCGAGCCTGTACAAGTTGTATTCCGCAACAGGCAAAGTGATTTTTATTATGAGGATTTGCGCGGAATGGATCAGGCGCAGTGCGATGCGTATGCAGAGAACTTTAATGTCCAGGATCGGGCAAAAGGGTTTGACCTGACCCGGGATGCACTGCTGCGTGTCTCGATCCTCCGTACCGGGGAAGAAAACTACAGCCTAATCTGGAGCTTCCATCATATTATTATTGATGGCTGGTGCGTTCCGCTTCTGATGCAGGAGGTATTCGAGCACTATACGGCGATTCTGGAGCAAAGACAACCGAAGCTCCCACCAGCGCCATCCTACAGTACCTATATCGAGTGGCTGGATCGTCAGGATGCCGGAAAGGCTGCCGATTATTGGAGCAAGTACCTGGAAGACTATGAGCAGCAAACGCTATTGCCGCAAGTAAAAGCCCAAGGCAAAGTCGAAGGGTACAGGCTGGAATATACGATCTGCGATCTTGGCGAGGATATGACCAAGCAGATCGAACTGTTGGCCAAGCAGCATCAAGTAACGGTTAGCATGCTGATGCAGGCAGCATGGGGGATTTTATTGCAACGGTACAATAACAGCCGGGATGTCGTTTTCGGAAACGTGGTATCGGGAAGACCTGCGGACATACCGGGTATTGAGAATATGGTCGGTCTGTTTATCAATACGGTTCCCGTTCGCGTTCAAACAGAAGAAGGGGAGACCTTCGCGCAATTACTGAAAAAGCTGCAAGAGCAGTATTTGGCCTCGCACGCTTACGATACGTATCCGCTGTATGAAATCCAGGCGTTGACTGAGCAAAAGCAAAGCTTAATCAACCACGTCATGGTATTTGAAAACTACCCGGTGGAAGAGCGGCTCGGCCAGATGAGACAAAACGATCGGGATGAGATGGAGATTACCGTTCTCGAAGCATTCGAACAAACGAACTATGATTTTGTTCTTACCATTGAGCCGGGTGCACAGCTCAAGCTTCATATGAGATACAACGCGCTCGTGTTTGAAGCGGAAACCATCAGTCGGCTCCAGGGACATTCGGTTCGTCTGCTTGAACAAGTGCTCGACAACCCGCACATCCCGGTCGGCGATCTGGACATGATCACGGCGCAAGAGAAGGCGCAGATTGTGGAAGTGTGGGGAGATACGGCCAGCGGCTATCCGCGTGATAAAACGATTCACGAAATTTTTGAAGAGCAGGCCGAACGGACGCCGGAGCGAGTGGCGCTTGTATTCGAGGGCAGCCGATTAACTTATGGCGAGTTGAACGAACGGGCTAACGCCTTGGCCCGAACGCTGCGGGCCGAAGGTGTGCAGCCGGATCAACTTGTCGGTATCATGGTGGAGCGTTCATTGGAAATGATCGCAGGCATCCTTGGCATCCTCAAAGCGGGCGGCGCATATGTGCCGATTGATCCGGAATTCCCGGAAGAACGCATCCACTATATGCTGGAGGATTCGGGAGCGAAGCTGCTGCTTACCCAGGAACATTTGATGGAGCATGTTTCGTTTGACGGAAAGCTTGTCAATCTGGACGATCCGCAAACTTACAACGCCAATCGGTCGAACCTGGAGCCTGCGGCAGGATCGAATCACCTGGCTTACGTTATCTATACGTCGGGCTCTACCGGCAAGCCGAAAGGGGTTATGATCGAGCACCGTTCAGCCGTCCATACGTTAAGCCAGTTGGAACGCGAATATCCAATGCTGGAAAGCGACGCTTTCCTGTTGAAAACGACGTTTACGTTCGACTTCTCTGTGCCGGAGCTGTTCTGTTGGTTTTTCGGTCAAGGTACGCTGGTTATACTGCCGCAGGGCATAGAAAAAGATCCGACCGCTTTATTGCAAGCCGTGGAGGACAATAGCATCACACATTTGAACCTTGTTCCTTCCATGCTCAGCATATTGGTGCAATTTATGAAAGGAACGGGAGCTGCCAAAATCCGGACGTTGAAATACGTATTTGCTTGCGGAGAGGCGTTGCCGGCCAAATTAGTGGAGGACTACTATCAGTTGTCTCCGAATGCGCAATTGGAAAATATTTATGGTCCGACGGAAGCCACTGTCTACGCGACCAAATATGCAACGATCCGCGACACAGCTTATGCAGCGAATGTGCCGATCGGAAAGCCTTTTGACAACGTGCAGATTTGGATCATGGATAGCGCGAAACATTTATCGCCGATTGGCGTCGCCGGGGAGCTTTGCATCTCGGGAGAAGGTGTGGGACGGGGCTATCACAACCGTCCTGAGCTTACAGCTGACATGTTTGTTCCGCACCCATTTATACCGGGAGAACGGATGTACCGGACAGGCGACTTGGCTAAATGGCTGCCGGACGGAAACATTGAATACTTGGGCCGGATCGACCATCAGGTCAAAATCCGCGGCTACCGGATTGAACTGGGAGAAGTAGAAGCGCAAATTCTTAAAGTGCCGTCTGTACAGGAAGCAGTCGTTCTTGCACTCGCGGATGCGGCTGGAAGCACTCAGCTTTGCGCGTACTTTGTGGCTGAAGAAGGGCTTGCAGCGGGCGTATTACGTGAAGCACTGGCCAACGAACTGCCAAGCTACATGATTCCGACTGCGTTCGTACAGTTGGCACAAATGCCGCTGAATCCGAACGGCAAGCTGGATCGCAAAGCGCTGCCGGCACCGGAAGCACTGCTGCGGAGCACAGCCGAGTATATCCCGCCACGTACGCCGACAGAAGTCGAACTGGCGCATATTTGGTCCGAGGTACTCGGCGTGCAGGAAATCGGAGTCAAAGATCATTTCTTCGAACTTGGGGGCCATTCCCTAAAAGTATTGGGATTGATCCAGAAAATCTCGACCGGCATGGGCGTACAGCTTCCGCTCCAACTCGTGTTCAATCTTCCGACTGTGGAGGAAATGGCACAAGAAATTTTCAAGCTGCGGGCAAAAGCTGCTTCTGATGAAGAAGAAATGGAAATCCTCCACTTCCCAGGGAAGGGAGATCTCAAAGTGTTTTGTTTCCCTCCTCGGGTTGGCTACTCTCTGGGGTACTATGAGATGGCCAGGGAGCTGGAAGGGCATTGCGAAGTATACGGGTTCGAATTCATTGGCGATCGTGTTCAGGGTCAAGATATGCTGGATCGATATGTGGATGCCATTGAGGGGATTCAAGCAGAGGGACCTTATGTCTTCCTGGGCTACTCCCTCGGAGGAAATCTGGCCTTCGAGGTGGCCAAAGCCATGGAAAGCCGAGGTCATCAGGTCAGCGACCTCATTATGGTCGATGCGATGAGAAAGACATCCAAGGATGAATCGACACCAGAGCAGCTTGAAGAGATCGTCGAGATGGTGTTGGACAGCATTGAGGATCAGTACAAAGCATTCCTGGCCGATCCATCCGACAGGGAACGAGTCAAAGAGAAAATATTGATCTACTCCATCTATCGGAATGAGCTTGTTAACGAGGGTGAGGTTCAGGCGAATATTCATGCCTTGATTGCAGAGGACGATACCATTGGTCCAGTGACATCATCAGATAAACTGCTATGGCAACAGTCAACGCATGGTCAATACGAAGAGTACGGAATTATCGGTACGCACGATGTGCTGCTTGATTCCGGTTATGTCGGGGAGAATGCTAAAGTACTGAGACAGATACTTGGCAAGGTCGCAGAAGCATCATCTAAAAGCAAGCCCATATTGTCCTAAGATCAATCAACAATAATAAGTGTTGGGCAGCAAAGACGCCCGGGTTCCTTTTTATAGGAAAAACCCGGGCGTCTTTTGTGTTTTATGCAAACATCAGCATATAAAGCTGCTAATCATCTGTGTTTGTTTTAGTAACGGTGAATTGAGGACGAGGGGTAATGGAGATTAGCTCACGAATGACTTGGATGACAAGCTCTGGTTGATCATGGATAATCATATGATCGCTTTTCTTGGCAACAATAAATTTGCTGTTTGTAGAGATATTGAGCATCTCACGCTGCCCCATTTGCCAGCTGTTTTCGATTTGATCATTCCCGTTTTTACTTATACCGAACTGAGTC
>NZ_ASSB01000289.1:0-4388 GCF_000520755.1 Paenibacillus sp. 1-18 | reverse complement strand
CTCGTCTCCAAAGACAGGGTTTCTCGACAATCTGAGCCGGCCTGATGGCCGACTCTGAATATTGAGATGCACGCTGCATGTGCTGTATCTACTACAGAATGATAAGCGGCAGCTCTGTACACGACATCCTGGGACAAGCCTCGACCATAGATTTTAGTCGTATAACCCCTTATTTTTTCTGCGCAGGCATACGCATTCTTGTACTGCACCTTAACCATATCATGAAGGGAATTATCTGTATTTTGTACAGGAGTCCCATTCATTACCCGTTGCGCAAAAAATTTGAGATGTGTAATAAAGCGGTAATAGGTTAACGACTCTTCATCCAGCTCTATTACAAAAAAGCGACTGACAATATTTATAATATCCTTGACGATGTTCGTCAGGGCTATCGTTTCGCGCATTTCGCTGTTGAGCTGTGCATTCACCAAATGCAGAGCGATGAACGCTCCTTCATCATCCGGAAGCGTAACTCCCAGCTTGTCCTGAATCATGTGTAATGCTTTGGTCCCAATTGAGAATTCCTTGCGGTACATTCGTTTGTTTTCCCAGTAAAGTGCATTTTTGATATCCATACCCAAACGATAACGCTCGATGGCAAAATGGATATGATCCGTCAGCGAAATATAGATGCTGTCATGCAACTCTACACCAAGTATCGTTTTGGCATATTGGATGATTTCATCAGAAATTTCAACGTATTCAATAGGGATATCGGACATCAGGGTCATGAGCTTGCGGGAAACAGCTTCGGCTGCTGCCGAAAATGCACAGGCCATGGAGGAAATCGCTCAAGGGGTGCAGCATATTGCATCCTCTGCCAATGATGTATCCGACCAAATCAGTGAAGCGACCCAAGAAACGGTTAACGGTAATACACTCGCTCAACATGCTGTAGCCCAAATGACACAGGTAGGACAAGCCGCCGATGAATCGCTGCGATACATTCATAGCATGAATGAGCGCTCCGAAGCCATTGGCAGCATCGTTTCTGCTATTTTCGATATTACGAAACAAATTCAAATGCTATCCCTGAATGCCTCCATTGAGGCTGCCCGTGCGGGTGAACATGGTCGCGGCTTCGCCGTCGTAGCCGGAGAGGTCCGCAAGCTCGCCGAGCAATCCAAGGAAGCAACACAGGAGATTTCCGACTATTTGATTACCATTCAGGAAGTATCGCAGCAGTCCGTAGAATCCGTCACCCGGGTCAGTCGTGAAATTCATTCGGGCACGGAAATGGTTCAACAAGCAAGTTCGGCCTTTAATCAGCTCAGTGAGCTTATGCAAAAAATCAATGCTACGATTCAGACGGTATCCGCAGCAACGCAGCAAGTATCTGCAAGCTCAGAAGAAGTATCGGCTTCCGTAGAGGAGACAGCCCTTATTGCTGCCAATGCACAGCATATGATTCAGGAAATCGGTTTAAATACCGAGGAGCAATTGAATGAAATGGAGAGTCACAGCGAGGTAGTACGTCAATTAAGCAAGCAAGCGACTGAACTGCAAAAAGCAGTGCAAAAATTTAAAATAGTGTAAGCAGGCAACCTAAAAAGAGGTGCCTCTCAGTCATGAATCTGGCTGTGGAGACACCTCTTTATTTTAAAAAAGCGTATTAATAGTCCAGGTATTACGTATCATGGTTAAATTTTCATCCCCATAATGCGATAAATTTGATCCATATCCAAATGAGCCCGGACCACCTCTGCAACACGGTCAAACTCTTGTTCCTTGGCTTCCCGTACAGTGAAGGTGCTATCAAGCGGTGTCAAGCCCTTCGATTGTCTCAATCCATCCAGCCAGGAGCGGCGAAAACGGTCATTATCAAACACACCATGCAAATAGGTTCCCCATATTTTACCATCTGTCGTACCCCAGCCTTCCTCAAAGCCTGTTCCTTCGCCACGCCGGATATGGAATAGCGTACGCATTTGATCCATGCCTAAAGCTCCGTCTCCAGGTGGTTGTAGTTCCGTAACATACTTTGTAACACACTCCGTAACACCCATATGTATTTCATAGCCTTCAATGATTGGCTTGGGATCAGCATCTGAATCAGATGCAGTGTTTAGCAACAGTGGACAATGATTAGACAAGGTTCCTTGTACGCGCACAGTTTGTTTTTCCTTTAAAAAGGTCGTGGTTAAAGCCAGCCATCCCAAACCTTTTGCCTGCTGGGGCAAACCGGATTCTACTGCCTCAGGATCAAACAAAGCCGTACCAAGCATCTGATAGCCTCCACAAATGCCGACCAACTGCGTACGTCCTGTCTGCATGGCCTGTCGGATGTCTTCCTCCAGACCTCTGTCGCGCAACTCAAGCAGATCGCCGATGGTGTCCTTGGTCCCTGGTAAAATAATGGCATCCGGCACGCCCAATTCCCCGACTTCTGTGACATAACGTACGCTCACATCTGGCTCTGCGGCCAAAGCATCCGTGTCCGTAAAATTGGAAATCCGCGGATATCGAATGACCGCAATGTCCAGTTCCTTATCTTTTGCAGACAGTCGGGGCTTTTTGTCCAGTACCACGGAATCCTCCGCCTCAATGCGAATGTCCGGCAGAAAAGGCAGCACACCGAGTACCGGAATACCAGTCCGTTCCTCCAGCCAATCCAGTCCGGGTTGTAGCAGAGACAAATCGCCTCTAAATTTGTTAATAATAAATCCTCGGATACGCTGCACTTCATGTGGCTCCAGCAGCTCGATCGTTCCTACCAGAGAAGCGAAAACACCGCCCCGGTCGATATCTGAAATAAGTAATACAGGAGCGTCCGCCCAGCCCGCAAGATTCATATTTACAATATCGCGATCCTTTAAATTAATCTCGGCCGGGCTGCCCGCCCCTTCCATAAGCACGATATCATAGGTATCACGCAGCCGGTTCAGCGCATCCATGACCGTCTGCTTGGCTTTTGGCAAAAAGTCTTTACGGTAATCGGAGGCGCTCATATAGGCATATGGTACACCGTGTACAACAATTTGTGAGTGCATATCCTTGACGGGCTTAATCAAAATTGGATTCATGTCGGTGGTCGCTTCAATACCGCAGGCCTCAGCCTGTACACCCTGAGCGCGTCCAATTTCCTTGCCGTCCTCAGTGACGTACGAATTGAGTGCCATATTCTGTGACTTAAACGGTGCGGGACGATAGCCGTCCTGTACAAATATACGGCACAGGGCAGTCGTCACCACGCTTTTACCCACATCCGATGCTGTTCCTTGAAGCATTAATACAGCAGCCGAGTTTGTGCAGGACGATTCGAAAGTTGACAATTGCCTCTTCCCCTTTAATGAATTCATTTTAAACAGATCACATCACAGCCCGTACAAAATTACAATAAACAGCAACAGAACAGTCTCCAGCAATTCGTTCAAGGCTCCGTAAATATCACCCGTCAGCCCGCCCAAACGGCGGTTGACACGATTAGCCGCAAAGGTTCCAACACCGTAAGCCAACAAGGGCAGCAGCACAAAGCCTATCCAGATGGGAAGGTCCTTGGAATACATAAGGAACGTCCGTATGTATGCCCCTGCCGTCGACGAATCCCCTATGCCACCTGTTTCTGTAGGTAACCCGGCAAGGAAGTATTGTCCTAAGGCCGCACCCAGAGTCACCAGAACAGCCCAGAATACAGCCAATCCGACACGTCCACCGCTCATATCGGCAAAACGCGCTGCCAGTCCGTCATCGTTACGAGCTTTAGGCCAACGCTTCATCGCATGCACCATAAACCAGCGGCTCCAAACCATCGGAAGCAGCAACAAGCTGGACAGATTTCGCTCAACCAGCACGGTATCCAGCACAATATATAATAAAGAGGCCTTGAGCATGAGCAGCAGCACACAAGCAATGACGCCCATTGCTCCTACACGACTATCCTTCATAATCTCCAGCATCCGCTCACGGGAACGGTAGCTGAACAACGCATCAGCCGCATCCATCCAGCCGTCCAAATGCAGTCCACCCGTCAGCCAAGCCCATACGGCGAGAGTAAGAACCGCACATGGCAACGGCGGCAACACCAAAGAGGCGAGCACTGCAAAGCACCAGACAATGAGGCCAATCACTGCTCCGACCAGGGGATAATAGCTTGCACTACGCTTAAGCAATTCCGGGGAAAAGTCCAGCTCCGCCTTAACCGGAAGACGGGATAAAAATTGAAAGGCCGCAGCAACAGCTTGACGTTCGCGGCTCATAGCTTATACTCCAACTGTTTAAGCTCTATGGGAATGCCCGCCGTCACCAAAAATACTTGATCGCACAGATGGGCGATTCGTTGATTCATGATTCCGCTCAAATCCCGATACAGCCGTCCAAGCGGATATTCGGGCACGATCCCGTCACCAACCTCGTTGGTGACGATAACGAGCGAACCCGGATACTGAGCC
>NZ_ASSB01000288.1:0-313 GCF_000520755.1 Paenibacillus sp. 1-18 | reverse complement strand
TATACGTCGGGATCGACCGGCAAGCCGAAAGGCGTCATGGTCGAACACCGGTCGGTGATCAACCGCCTGATCTGGATGCAGGAGGCGTATCCGCTGGATGCAGGAGATACAATACTGCAAAAAACGGCGATCACGTTCGACGTTTCCGTATGGGAGCTGTTCTGGTGGTCGTTCGTCGGAGCGAGTATGTGCCTGCTCCCGGTCGGCGGGGAGAAAGACCCGGAAGTGATTGTGGAGACGATTGCTGCGCAAAGGATCAGCACGATGCATTTCGTACCGGCGATGCTGAACGCCTTCCTGGAATACATCGAGC
>NZ_ASSB01000287.1:0-2050 GCF_000520755.1 Paenibacillus sp. 1-18 | reverse complement strand
TACATATTTCAATAAATCCAGTGTATTCCTAGCAAACCTCGAAATCGACTTGACCAGTATAAGATCCAGTTTACCGTTTCGGGCATCCTGTATCATGCGATTAAAGTGCGTTCTATTTTTAGTGCTGGTTCCGGTGATGCCTTCATCTGCGAAAATATCCGCCATTTCCCATTCCAAGTTGTTTTGAATGTATTGGGTATAATAATTGACCTGATTCGTATAGCTCTCCTTTTGCTCCTCAGAATCGGTACTGACCCGACAATAGGCAGCGACTTTCTTTTTCTGAATAGATTGAATTCCCTCTACGATGTCCATCGTTTTAATGGGAACGATCACGACTTTTTTTGCGGTTGCGGCTTGGGCCATAGGTGTTTCTCCCTTCGATATCTTCTTTATACGGTCACATGTTATAATGCGTGCGGTACATCATCAAGTCCATTTCTGCCCATGTGATAGCTATTTGAAAGACTTTTTATTCAGCTCATCAATCGCAATAAATTCTTCTTCTGTAATGACATTTTGTGATCTCAATTGCTTCAATAGGCTCAGACTGAGCAAGTAGTCGATGGATTTTCGTTGCATATGTATGTGCTCCTTTGAAATAAAAGTGGCTCACCACAAAGGCAAGCCGATAGATATAAAACTTAGAATAAATTCTTAAGGCTAATGGCCTTTTCTGTAGTAATACTAGGATCACTTACTAAGGTTGCAGTCAGCGCAAGGGCTTTATTGTTCGCCCCGCTACTGCTTCCTGCTTTTATGGTAACACTATTTCCTGTGCTGGCTGTTATGCTTCCCATGATCGGAGTTGAATCATCTTGATTTCGTAGGCTCCACTCCACAGACTGGTCAAACACCTCTGTTCCATGATCATAGATATGACTGACGTATGAGGCACTCTGGCCTGTTTTAAGCGTAGGACTGCCGGTAATGGTTATCGAATAGATATGCGTTCCTGTTTCGACGACTCTCATTTCAATGGTGCTTTGTACTGTTGGGTGATACGTTAATTTCGCAGTGATGCTTGCTTTTCCCAAAGCGATACCCATCACCTGACCTTCCTGATCTACGCTAATTACACTTGGATCACTAGATATATAGGTAATCGCTGGATTCACCATCTCATTCCCATTATCCGTAGCAGTTGCATTCAACGTTATTGTTTCGTTAAGCAGTACATGGGCTATCGTTCCGTGATTGATATGTAATGCGTATGTGTGAGCAGTCTCGTACTTCCATTTGTCCGCAATGTTATTTTCCACGTCATCATAAGCTGTATTTATGCTATCTAATGTGCAGCTTAGCTGAATAATGCCATTTAGGATGCGATCCATTCCAACTATTTTAAATGGCTGATGAGTCATATAAAATCGTTGGCTTAATGTAATGCTCCTCGTATCTGCATTGTCCTGTAGACTAACCATAATGTTTCCCTCTGGCATGGAGATAACTTTACCTGTTTCCGTTGAAAACGTTCTGGCTTCCATCACAGCATCAAACCATTTCACTTGTCCATCCCAGTTTAAAGCTAGCCGTTGATTACACTTTTTCATTCTGCCTCGACAAGACTGTTCATTTCGATCCACCTGACTGGTGATCAGATACCGTTCATAGCGATAGTCCACGATATCACCTGTATGTAAAGGTGTTGCTGCTCGAATAATTTTTTCATCGGTCATTTGAATATGATCTGTCGCATCTTGAATGAGAACAAGCTGCTTTACATTGTTGATATGTACAAGCTCACCTTTCTCTCGTAGGAAGAAATCCAGCATGGGTTCTAGGCTCCGTGTCATTCCTCTTCCTCCAATGCAAAATCCGGCTTGCAGCGATACAGGTACAACTCCATATAATCACTCCAATTCTTCATGTCCAAAATAATAAAGACATCCTTGCCAATTCGAACATAGCCGTTTAATTGCGATAAAGATTCCAATGGACAGAAAGCTCGATATGTCGTCTCTAGTATGTAACCATCTTCAAATGAAAAGATTTTGCGATAAGGTTGTACATCTGCCATAATCAACTGGACAGGAATGAAATCGGCTTT
>NZ_ASSB01000286.1:0-4149 GCF_000520755.1 Paenibacillus sp. 1-18 | reverse complement strand
CCAGATGGATATCAAGGTAAAAAGACGCTCCTATCAGGATATTCACCGCACTTATGATGATCTGGTCACTACGATGATACGGAAGTATCAGTACGGAGATGCCATTGATACCGTAACGAATTATGCCAAACTGGACACTTTTGTTTTACAATATGAGGAGACCGATTGGGCGTTTTTAAAACGTCTCGCTTCTCGCTTTGGCTCCGTACTTGTGCCAGAGGTAACCGCAGCTTCGCCCAAAGTCTTCTTCGGGATGCCAGAAGGCAAGCAGCATAAGGTGGAACGGGATGTATTCTATCGAGTACGGAAAACGTTTCATGAACTGGATGCGGAAAAGCTAGGAGAACAACGCGCTGGCTCGTATATCACCTATATGATTGAAAGTCTGCAATACTACGCGCTCGGCGACCTCATTACGTTACCCATCGGACAAGGTAAAGAACTGGTCGTGGTTCGAGCAGTGACTACACTAGCGGATGGCTTACTGCGTACTCGTTATGATCTTCAAGCCGAACAGGATATTCGCTATGCCCGGTATGAGAACGATCAGGCCACCGGAATTTCATTGTCAGGAACGGTGCTCAAGGTACAGCAGGACTTGGTGCAGCTTCAACTGGACATCGACCCGAAGCAAGATCCTGCTAAAGCCTGCTGGTTCCCTGTGGCGACTAGATATGTCACCGAAGAACACAGTGGCTGGTACGATATGCCTGAAATCGGGGAACAGGTGGAATTGTATCTGCCTACCCACCGCGAACAAGATGCCTATGTGACAGATTCGCTACGACAACAACGCCACGCGAATGGACAGCCGAATGTGAAGGTATGGCAACATGTGCAAGGTAGCGGCGTAGAAATGTCTGAGCAAGAACTGACCCTGTCTACCTCTGGGGAATTTTCGATTACACTGCATGAAGTTAACGGCATCACCATCAACAGTCCGGGGAATGTGCAGATTCAGGGTGGTCACGTGAAGCTTGATGCAGGTGAGGAACTTTCGCTCGAAGCTGGAACGGCGCTGTATCTGAAAGGCGGAGCCAGCAGCATGGTACTGGATGGTGAGACGGATACCAAAGCTCCAGTGATTTATCAGGAAGGAACGGTGAAAGCTCCTGTTTTCGTAGCCGACCTCCCTCCTGTACCTGAGCCGCCTTTGATGAGCATCAAAGCGTATGAAGCAGCTCAATCAGCAGCCAAAGATTCATCTAGCAGCCAAGCTTCTACCCCTAAAGCAAAAGTCACCAGTCCAGCAAAGCTTCAACAAGCGAATGCCATGATGGGGACAGTATCCAAGCTATTAGGCTCCATTCCGGTGATGGGAAAAGTGGTTGGCGTTGCTGTGGGAGTGCTAAGTGGACCTGCAGCGGGTTTGATTCTGAAAGCAACCGCAGCGATCCCTGTTCGTAGCAAAGGAGCCCCTACCGTTGGAGGCGGTAAGGGGAACGGTATTCATCCGTTAAAATACTTGGCGGGTTTGGCCACGCAAGGGTTGATTAGTCTACACGAACATGAGAAAGCTAAACAAGCCTATTATAACAAGTGGATTCTAGGGAAAGTGTATACGAGTGCGCGTCATATAGCTCATTCCGGCAGCACATTGGAACTGGTACAGAACCTGCTTAAAGAATCGAATGCCATGGTTCATGCGTATCAGCAGGTTCCGGAAGATGTGAGAAAACGCTGGAGAGCTAATTACGATAGACACATGGGACAACAAGCAAAGCCAAAGCAAGAAAAGGAATCTCAGCCATGGTGGAAACGAGGATTAGAGAAGCAAGGGGAGGCTGAATTACTAAACGCGGAACTACAGTTAGAAGGAACCCGGATTAGCAGTGAAATGGTATGGGATGCTACTCAAGGAGCATATCAAGCTGGTTTAAGAAGTGAATCACATGGTAAACATCAAATTGACTACAACCCAAAACACCCGATTGCAGGTAAAACAGGTGAAGTCATAGGAGATGTGTTCAGCACTATAGCTGGAGTTGGAGAAATGATGTTTGGTGCGGGAGGAGAGGTTGGCGGCTTTCTCCTTGACGGAACGGTCGTATTGTCTCCGGCTGGTGTGTTGGTGAACGTTGCATCTGCTGGTTTTATATATCATGGAGGTGTAATGTCCTATCATGGGGCGTCGAATGCAGGAGGAGATTCTGCTGAACTTTGGAAGATGATTAAGGAAAAAGATAAGCAAGGTTCAACACTTCCTAAGCCGAGCAAACCCAAGGAGAAACCACCCAATACTCAAGCAACAGATAGTCCTTCTCCAGAAAAATTGTTAGGTATTAAACATGCCAATATGAAAAATCCAAGAGATGCACTTAACGAAAAAATTGCACTAGATGAAAGACTATTAAAGAAAACGCAGAAACCAGAACGTAGGCATCTTACTAAAGAAGAAAAGAAAATAGCCAATCAACACCTTGATGATCTTGCAGCTCGTAAGAATGGGGATGCAGATGCTGCGAAAAGATTATCGGAATTTAGAGATCATCCCCGTGACGATGGCTGGAATAGTTTAGATCTCATGGAGGGGAATACAGGAGCA
This sequence comes from Paenibacillus sp. 1-18, assembly GCF_000520755.1. Classification (NCBI taxonomy): domain Bacteria; kingdom Bacillati; phylum Bacillota; class Bacilli; order Caryophanales; family Paenibacillaceae; genus Paenibacillus; species Paenibacillus sp. 1-18. Next base: position 1,604 of record NZ_ASSB01000286.1, on the reverse strand, counting down.
TCTAATAAAATGAGACTACTTTATAAAGAGGAAAATGGCGTTATAGAATGGAAAATTATTCAGAATCATTAAAATATGAGGACGGGTTATAAAGTAAGTAAATCATTTATAGGCTAGCCGACTAAAAGAATATAGCTAAATATTAAGCTGATTCTCAATCTGAACGTGAGAGGAAGAAATGTATGGTTGAAAAAATTATACAGCTAATAACAAACGCTACTTTAGATGAAGATGATAGTGTTATAGCAGCTGCTCTGAAATTATTAAAGAATGATTGCAATTTAGAAGAATTAGAAGGTGACTACTTTGCTAAACTTGTTAGTATGATTCCTCTGGTTAAAGAACAGAGTACAAAGGCGCTTTTAATCGAAACAATTGTGGAATCTCCAGAATTCGTTAGCGACGATACGATACTGGACGAATATGTGAAACTTATATCAGAAGGTGCGACTAACGTTCAGGAAGCTGCAAGATGTTTAGGTGCATTTACCGCCTCCGGCTCTACAAACAATCAGATATTCTTACAATTGGCCAATAAATTAAATAGTAAATTTGCCGTTGAAATACTAGTTTCAATGGGGCGTTCTAATTGGGGAGAAATCCCTCATTACCTAGAATCATTTGCTCAAGAGGTTCAAATAGCACAAAGAATAAGATATCGTTCAGGAATAATTGCAGCCTTTTTATTAATTGTTCATCCTCTGTGTTCAAAATATGCTCATATCAGTTCGTTAGCTTTTGGGTATCCATTTACTGAAGCGGCTGTAAGTGATTGGGCGTGGGTAACTCCAAAAAACACAGAAAATATAGTACAAAAGAAAATAGTAACTTCAAGGGAAGCCGATGTATTAGTGAAATTAGGGGGCTTATTACGATATAATACGAACTTAAATTCAAACGAAACTGCAAAGCTTTACACCGAATTTTTTGAAGATAAAAATCCATTTGATGTTATTTACACTTTACCAAAATAAAAAAATTAACGCCCAAGAAGCCGCTGCGGGAGGCGTTTCGTTTTCTATTAGACTTAGTCTTGTGTAGGTAAATAGAGGAAATATCCTCGCTCAAATGATTATTGCATCTTTAGCTTATAAGTTCATGTTGTATAATCTGTGTAAGAAATATGAAACATATCATCTTCCACACAAAACAATGACTTGCCATCCCTCCTCATCAGAGTTAACATACACACACTTCAACCACGGGAGGGAAAATACGCTATGTCAAATTGGCCAGATTGGTTTCTCGAAGCATTACGCCAGCGGTTTTATCAATTAGAACTAGCCAGTGAACAACAGGCTTCATGTTCATCAGAGGATAAAAATCTATTTACGCAAATGGATCAATTTAAAACCAACCAAAGCGAAGATATTCAACATCTGCTATCTGAATGGGAAGAAGCAATAGGCTATCAATTAAGTCAGGACAAACAATCCATGTATATGGAAGGAGTGAAAGACGGGATTCGATTGATTCTTCCCGTCATACAACCCACAGCTATTCGTTAGCTTTTGATCACTTTAGTCTATGATTTCTCTAGTCTATAAATCCCTTTAACAATGATCTATTAATCTTCTATAATTTCATCTATGCTCATTCCACTT
>NZ_ASSB01000285.1:0-1890 GCF_000520755.1 Paenibacillus sp. 1-18 | reverse complement strand
TGGCAGCAGCCGTTATTTTACCAGTAGGTGAGTTGCTGGAGGGTGTAGATGATTCGAAAAAACTAACGGACAAAAAGAGAGAAGCATACTACGAGCTCATTATGGAGAAAGCCATTGCTATAGGAGTAGGCTATGTAGATGCGCGGACGATTGATGAGATCAATATTAAACAGGCAGCTCGTTTGGCCATGAAGCAGGCTATTGGAGCTTTATCTGTATCTCCTGATTATTTACTTGTGGATGCTGAAAAGGTGGATGTCCCCATTCCTCAGCTGTCCATTATTAAGGGAGATGCGAATAGTCAATCTATTGCGGCGGCTTCTATCATTGCGAAGGTTACCCGTGATCGGCTGTGCAAAGGCGAATGGGATGCAAAATATCCTGAATACGGAATTGGCATACATAAGGGCTACGCTACCAAGTTGCATAGGGAACAGATATTGGCACTAGGACCTACGGAGATGCATAGACGCAGTTTTTTGGGCAATTTGCTTACAGAGCAGCCAACGCTGTTTGATCTGTAAAGCCTTATTATGAAACGGAACTATGCCGATATAATGTATACCCAATAAAATAGGCCCTTTAGATAGAGGGATAAAGCGGAGGAGGGGCGATATGAACATCGGATCAGTATTTCGTGGATTACTTGGTGATGTGAAGGCGGGAGAGGTCAAAAAGCTCGATATGCAGCCAGGCCAAGTCGTGAGGGGCGTCGTATTAAAGGTGTCTGAGGACGGCGGTGAGGCTGTGCTGCAAATACAAGGCTCTCAAGTCAGAGCAAAGCTGGAAACCCCTCTTCAGCCTGGACAGACCACAACATTTCAGGTACAACCGGCTTCCCCCAGTGGAATGACGGTACTTAAGCCTTTGAACGATGCAGCTAATGCACCACAGCAAACCGTAGCTCTCGCAGATGTATTGGAATCGGTAGGATTGCCGGATACAGCTCAGAATAGAGCACTTATCCAGGCCATGCAAAAAAATGGTGTACCACTGACATCGGAAAATGCAGCTTCTTTGCAAAACGCTTTAGTGAAGCAGCCTGGTAACGTACAACCGGGAACGTTTGTACAGGCAGCAGCCGTTGCTTTTCAGCGGGGACTTCCATTGACGGCAGAAAGCATTAATGGCCTGCGCCAAGCGATGTTTGGTCCTCCTTTAAATGATCTGCTGTCATCATTGGAGCAGGAGCTCGACACGGTATTAAAGCAGCTGGGACAGGGAGCATCATCTATAGACCAGACAGCTAGAGAAGCAACAGCGATAAAGGGTGCTGACCGAGCATCAGCTAGTCCGGCAGGCACCTCTACCATTGGGGTTGTAGTTACGCCGGAAGGTCAAGCGCCTGCATTATCCAAGGACACCTCTGCTCCTGTAAAACAGGGAGAAGCTGGACAAGCAGCAGGAGGCAAGGAGTTGCTGAAAGGGACACAGGCAGCCAACCTTGTTGTTGCTGCTGCGGGGAATGAAGCGAATGCTTTGGCTACAGAGCCGGATGCTCCGACCAGGGCTGCATTTGGAGCCCTAGGGACTGCTCCAGAAGAAGCGCAGGCAGCCAATGAGCGTGGAGCGACAGTGGCTTCGGACACTGCCACAAATGCGTCTGAATCGGGCGCTGACGCATTAAGCGGCTCCCGGGCCAGAGCGGAGCAGGGGCAGCAAGCTGCCACGACAAGCACGCAGCTTAAGGATGCTAATGGCGCTCCAAGGGCGGCAACGACAGAGTCTGCCGGGGCGAAGCCAGCGACAACCGCTACACCAGCTGAACGCGCAGCTGCACAGCCGGCTGGTGGCCCTGTGCCGCAATCCACGGCGGGCAACGGGGCTGCGGCGGAGGCGCCGCTCCAGCGGCTGCGCACGCTGCTGCAAGAGCTGCGCGCAGCGGTCCCA
>NZ_ASSB01000284.1:0-671 GCF_000520755.1 Paenibacillus sp. 1-18 | reverse complement strand
ATCCGCTGGAGCAGATCCGGTGGCATTGTGACGATGACTTTTCATGAAGCGCTGCCGGGTAGACCACTGACTTGGGCCAATGTGCAGGCGAAAGTAAGTCAGACGGAGTTCAATAAATACGTGACGCCAGGCACTGCGCAGTATAACCTCCTCATTGCCGATCTGGATAAGGTCGCTGTATCGTTAAAGCAGCTTCGTGATGCGGGTGTTCCGGTTTTATGGAGACCTTATCACGAAATGAATGGTGACTGGTTCTGGTGGGGAAACAAAAACAATTTCAATCAGCTATGGAATATCATGTATGACCGTTTTATAAACACACATCAATTGAACAATCTGCTGTGGGTATGGAGTCCGAATGCTCCTAATTCATATACCTTCCCGTATACCCCTAAATATCCGGGGGATGACAAAGTAGACATTTTGGCTGTAGACATTTACAACAATGATTTTAAACAAAGTCATTATGAAGGTCTGCTCGGGTTGGCAGGGGATAAGCCGATTGCCATTGGGGAACACGGTGAGATGCCCAGCTCCGAGGTGTTACAGACTCAGCCCAAATGGGTGTATTCCATGACTTGGGGAAAGATGCTGACCGAGAATAACACAACGGATCAAATTCAGGAGTATATGGATGATTCGAGGAGCTTGAATCGGGATGATGTGAAAAA
>NZ_ASSB01000283.1:0-756 GCF_000520755.1 Paenibacillus sp. 1-18 | reverse complement strand
ATGATTTGCTCATGAAATTCGTCGATCGGATTGCGGCTAGCAAGGCTCTCCAAGTGGATGCCTTCGCGAATGTAAGAAACGTATGCCAGATGGTCAGCCCAGAACTTGTCGATATAATAAAGCCGTACCCGCTGCTCCGAAGGGCTCATCGGCGTCCCGCCTTTCAAAATTCCGAGCCGCTCCTCGTATAGAATACGCCGCTGTTCCTCCACCATATCCGAATAACAGTTCAGTTCTTGGTGGATATGGAAGTTCTGGCCCATAATAACGCGCTGAATATGCGCGATTTTGCCGCGGAGTACCGACTCCTCTAGAGCATCATCCTGCCTGAGATCGCGATAGGCGTTCGGAATCACTTTATCGATGCCGAACCGAAGCATCAACTCGTCCTCCAAGCTTACGAAAAATACGGAATCTCCCGGGTCGCCTTGTCGGCCAGAACGCCCGCGCAGTTGGTCGTCGATCCGCACGCTTTCGTGCACATGCGTACCAATCACGTACAACCCGCCCAGCTTAGCGACAACTTCTGCTTGCGTGGGGTTGCCGCCGCCGAGCCGAATGTCGACGCCGCGTCCCGCCATATTCGTAGACACCGTCACGGCGCCAATTTCTCCCGCTTTGGCGATGATTTCGGCTTCTTTTGCGTCGTTTTTCGCATTTAGAACATGGCAAGGTACGTCGGCAACCGCTAGCGCCTTCGCCAGCAAATCAGACTCCTCGACGCTTGAAGTACCAATGAGAATCGGACGTTTCGTC
>NZ_ASSB01000282.1:0-11221 GCF_000520755.1 Paenibacillus sp. 1-18 | reverse complement strand
CCTTCGATGCGGTGGACGGCATTCAAGCCGAAGCCTGCAACCGTGTAGATTTTGTCTACAGCCGCGTTAAGCGTTACGGTCGTAATCACAAAACATCACTCCTTTAGGAAATCAGCTTTAATCCCAGAGCTGCGGCAAGAATCATGGCGATGAACAGGACGCGTAGTACGCTTTTTTGCTCACCGTACAAAAACATGCCTACAATCGTGCTGCCTACCGTTCCGATACCTGTCCATACCGCATAAGAGGTTCCCATAGGTAGACTCTTCATTGCATAGCTGAGTAACGAGAAGCTGAGAACAAAGGATAAGACCATAAGCATTAAAGACTTCCATCCTTTTCCAACTGCAATTCCCTTCATACCGATGACTCCGAATACTTCCGAACATCCTGCCATAACCAATGCAAGCCAAGCCATTATGCGTCACTTCCTTCCTCAGAACCACGGTCAGTCACTAGTTTTAGGCCAATTACGCCTGCCAGCAAAAGTGCGATTAGCAGTGTTTTGGACCATTGAAACGGTTCCCCGAATATCAGCATTTCACTTACAACGGTGCCACCTGTACCCAGTCCGGTGAATACAGCATACACCGTACCAACAGGCAAACGGCTGGCTGCCTTTAAAATCAAGTAAAAGCTGGCTGCGATAGCCAGCACGGTTATAATCCAGGCGAGTACAGAATCAGCGTGCTTCAAGCCTGATACCCATACGACCTCAATCAGGCCCCCTACAAAAACATAAATCCAACTGCGGTTCATGATGAACGTTCTCCTCTCTGCTTCTTCATGCTTCATGAGGTGGAATTAACGTAATCCCACGCCAAAAAATAGGCCACGCAGCGTTCAGTCTCCGGTGGTAGTTGATGCTTCCACTGTACAGCAGCTCCACCATGATTCCGTCCACCAATGTCATGTAGGCTAAAGCCACATCCACTGGCTCCATATGTCCAAAGGGTTCCCGATCCCGCGCATTCCGGATGTGGCGAGTCAATTTTCGTTCCATTTTGTCCAGAAAAGGATTAACAATATCCAGAACCTCGTTATACAAAGACACAGGCGGAAAGAAGGAAAAGCGAATCATAAACTTGGCGGTGTTGTTGTTCTCATATTCCTGTCCCATCCAAAACAGGAAGTCATGCAGTGTATGCTCCAGCGGCTGATCTCTGCGTTCCGTAAAGTATTCGAAAATACGTAAGTTCTGCTCTTGAAAAGCGTATCTCGCCACCTGTAGAAACAGATCCTCCTTGCCTTGAAAATGCGCATATATAGACGGTTTTCGAATACCGACCTCACCGGCAATATTGCTCAAGGATGCTCCCTCATACCCAATGGTGGCAAAATGGAAAAGAGCAGCTTTTCGAATGTCTTCCATTCCCATTATTTTCACCTACCTAACGTTCGTTAGTTTATTCTTGCACAAAAAAAAATAAGTAGCAACCTCAAGGGACCAGTTTTGTGCGCTGCTTTCCTTCAGATTCATTTTTTATCATCATTTTTAATGAAAAAGTGGGAAGAAATAAGGGGCTCATGTACAATATAATGAAATATACCTGTCAAATGCAGTCCATTGGAAGTGAGGTTGGTTATGAGGCGAAGTTTGCTGGCCGTGTTGATCGCGGCTCTGGTGTTTATTATTTATTATTTTGGATTGTTTAATTACATCGGCACAAATGAAGGGACCGTCATCAGTATCTTTTCTACCCTGACGGTTATCTCCATTAGTCTGATTATTTTTTCGGAAAATCGTAATCCTTCCACCACGATGTCCTGGATTTTACTGCTGGCTTTGCTTCCAGTTGTTGGACTTCCTCTTTATTTTTTGTTTGGGCAAAATGTTTTCAAACGCCGCAAGTATGACAAAAAGGCATTGCGTGACCAACAGGCTTATGAACGGATTGAAAAGGATGCCATGCATGTCAAACGCGATCTGACCTGCTTTACAGATGAGCAGCAGCGACTGATGCGTTTGGCTCGCAGACTGGCCCGTTCCCCGATTTATTTTGCAACGGAAACTCAAATTCTGAACAATGGAGATGAGACCTTTTCTACTTTGCTGGAAGAGCTGCGTAAGGCGCAGCATCATATCCATATGGAATATTACATTTTCCGGTCGGATGATATCGGTACCAGCATTCAGAAAATTTTGATCGAAAAAGCCAAAGCAGGCGTCAAGGTCCGGTTTATGTACGATGCGGTGGGCAGCATTCAGCTGCCGAAGTCATTTTTGAAGGAGATGAGAGATGCAGGAGTCGAGGTCGTTGCATACGGCGGCGCACGGATTTTGTTCTTCTCCAGCCGGGTCAATTACCGCAATCACCGTAAAATCGTGGTCATTGACGGCAGTATTGGATTGATTGGCGGTCTGAATGTAGGGGATGAGTATCTTAGTCGCAATAAAGCCTATGGCTTTTGGCGTGACACGCACATGATTGTGAAGGGTGAGGCTGTGCGGACGCTGCAACTTATATTTTTACAGGACTGGCTTCATATGACGGGCGAATCGGTGTTGGATAAGGAATATCTGTCTCCCAATATTGAACCGATTACAGACGGGGGAGTGCAGATTATTGCCAGTGGCCCGGATAATGAGCGGAGAACGCTCAAAAATCTGTTTTTCTCCATGATCACGTCTGCCCGTAAGTCGGTTTGGCTCGCCACTCCTTATTTCATTCCGGACGAGGATATTCTGACTGCTCTGCGGATGGCTGCTTTATCTGGCCTGGATGTGCGTATTCTGTTTCCTGCGAAACCGGATAAATGGCTACCGTTTCTCGCGTCCCATTCGTACTTCCAATCATTGCTGGAGGTCGGGGTTAAGGTATATGAATATGAAAAAGGGTTTCTTCACTCCAAGCTGCTCATTATTGACGGAGAGGTTGCGACCATCGGAACAGCTAATATGGATATGCGCAGCTTCCATTTGAACTTTGAAGTAAACGCCCTGTTGATTCAAACGCACAGTGTACAACAGATGGTGAAAGATTACGAACGGGACTTGCAGTCAGCCAGTCTAATCGTGCGCGAGGAATTTATGAAAAAGCGTCTGTTCAAACGCTTGATGGAATCACTTGCGCGCTTGCTTTCACCACTCTTGTAGGGCGAGTCTCAAGCCGTTACAGGATGGCCCTATTTTTAAAATGTGGTAAAGCCCAAAATATCCTGCAGACGGTATAGGATATCCTTCCAAAACGTTGAGTGATCCTCGTAAGCTGCCAGATCCAGACTATATGCCGCCCCTTGATTATTCCATAGCTTATCAAAATAGGCCGTAACCTGCCGGGTCAGCTTGCTGTCCGCCGGAGCGGCCACCCACAATTCATTTTCCAAATTCAGATCATCCAAATTGCGCGGAGTCAAATTCGTAGAGCCAGCTAAAATAATATGATCCCCTTGTGCTTTGGCAATGTAAATCATTTTGGTATGGTATTGCTCGTGGGTCGTATTATACCAGCGAATTTGAATGGTTCCTTTCGACTTTTGGGACAGCTCCTGGGCTACCGGGCGATTGGGAATGCCTTTTTTTTCTTGGCCAAACGCATTTTGATTGGGGTCCAGCAGCAATTGAATGCTCACACCGCGTGCGGAGGCGTCCAGCAGGCTGTTCAACACCTTGCGGTCAGCCAAATAGAACATCCCCATATGAATGCTGTCCCCTTTCCTCGTCTGCCCAATACCATCCAAAACCGAGCTGTATACTTTGCCTTCGGTTAGATATTTGATCCGGTAGCTGTCTTGACCTGATGAAGTGGAGGCTTTCGTCTGTGGGTTATAGGCAGGAAGCTTACCGCCGCCCGAGAAGTCCAGCACCGCCTGCTCCGTCTGTAAAATGTCCCCGATGATGGGACCCTTCACCTCCAGCGCCACGTTGGAGTGATATGCACTGGCATCGTGAACGTTGCCTGTGGAAATGAGCGCTGTCTGTTCACTGGCAACCAATTTTCGGTGATTGGCCTTGACATTTAACAGCTTGAGATAGGAGCGTGCTGTAACGTCAGGTCCGTCACTGGCCATCAGGTTGGGAATCCAGCCTGTGCCCTGCTGTCCGAACCATTGGAAAAAGGTGCGCCACACCGCAGAATAAACGGGCGTGGAGTCCCGGAGCGGGTCTACATCGGTCAACACAACCTGAATTCCTGCTCGTTTCATATTCTCCAGCAAAGGATTGGGAGATGAATTGTAGTTGGTATTGACTTCATCCGTAATGAAAAAGATAGGCATATCCGGGTGAGCCTTCTTTTTGGCAATCAAAAGATCGGCCATTTGTGCGCTTACTTCGGGGAAGCGCTGGCCTTTATGTTTGTAATCGTTGAATAGAAACAGGTCGATGACAATAAATTGCTGGGCATTATCAATGATTTTGAACATACGGTTCAAAATCTGCCCTTCATGCTGCGTTGTGTTTCCGTCCTTGCTACGATAGGTCAAATCCGTCCAGAAGTTTATCTCGTTGGTTGAATATTCCCGAGATTCATAAGACACGAGAGGGGGCAACGGCTTGTGGGTCTGATAGATCATTATGGCAATCAGCCACAGGATAAGCAGCAGAATGCTGATTTTTACAATACGGCTTTTTTGGTCGGATTTTGTTTTCTGTTTATCCATGCAGCGGTCAACTCCTCCATTAAATCTTGCATTCCATTCCATCGTGTCAGAACATGCAAATTATGATTATGATTGAACACTGTCTAGTTATTAACGCAAGTCCACAGAATTGAAGCGGATGCGGGAACGAATTGAAATGAAATGATAAAGGACATATGTCCTTTATAGGAAGTCTGCCCTATAATTTAATATATAAAAACGTCATTTACACGGGGAGAATAACGATTGATGAAAGGAATTTTGTTTGCTTTTCTAGGAGGCGCGTGCATTACGCTGCAAGGGGTAGCGAATACACGAATTAGTCATGATATCGGTACATGGCAGGCAGCTACGGTTACTCAATTAACAGGCTTTATTTTGGCAGCCTTGGTCTGGATGGTCACACGGGACGGCCGTGTGGCTGAAATGAGACAGGTAAAGCCGATGTATCTTTGGGGCGGTGCGTTTGCAGCTATTATTATATTCAGTGAAGTTACGGCTATTCAACATATCGGGGTAACGTTCACGATTTCGGCTTTGTTGATTTCCCAGTTGTGTTTAACCTTCCTGGTAGATATCAGGGGATGGTTCGGTCTAATGAAGCAAAAGATGAAGCTGCCCCAATTTATAGGCATTGGGATGATGATTGCGGGTGTGATTATTTTGAAGCTCTAACTATTTACTTCATTCGTTGAATAAGTCCAGAACGTAGAAATTGAAGGTGAGCTTAGCAATGAGAGAAATTCAGGACCAAGAGCAACTGTATCATTTTTTGCAACTCCATCAATTGGAATCCATACTCTATGAGCCACTGCGTCCTCATTTATCGTTGCATCGTTTGGAACAAGGGGAAAAGCTCTGTATGCAGGGGGATACTATTGAGTATCTGTACATATTGGTGCAGGGTAAGGTCAAGATTTATACCAGCTCTACAGAAGGCAAGACACTGATTCTCTGCTTCAAAAAACCGATCGAGGTTATTGGAGATGTTGAATATATTCGCAGTAGTCAAGTCATCAACACGGTAGAGGCGGTGTCTCCCATCTATGTGATTGGTATCCACCATCAATGGATGCATAAATACGGAAGAGACTATGCTCCTTTACTGCAATTTTTACTGGATGTAGTCACACGAAAGTTTTGTCTGGACTCCGACTTCTCCAACTTTAATCTCATGTATCCTGTGGAGGTCAGACTGGCGAGCTACCTGCTATCCGTTTCTTTTGACGAATCCGATTCAGTCTTTCATGAAGAATTACGGGTATCCAGTCTGGTAGATGTAGCGAATCTGATTGGAACCAGCTACAGGCATCTTAATCGCGTCATACGCAAGATGATTGAGGATGGATGGGTTGAGCGGACAAAAGGCTACATTGTCATTCGGGACAAACAAGGTTTAAGTGAACTGGCAGGCCATAATATTTACGAATCATTATAAATCGAAGGATCACAAGGGGAGAGTTGAAATTATGGTATTAGGGATTATACTGGCGGTAATTGCGGGTGCTTTGGTCAGTCTGCAAACAATATTTAATAATAAAGTGAATGAACGAACGGGTTCATGGGCTACAACCACCTTGGTGCTGGGAACAGGCTTTCTGGCCTCCTTGCTCGGAAGTCTTATCTTTGAAGGAAAAAATACATTTACTTTGCAGCATATGCAGTTGTGGTACTGGTTCAGTGGAATGATTGGTGTCGGCGTTGTGTTCTGTCTGGTACAAGGCATGAAGCGGCTTGCTCCAACCTATGCGATTTCGGTTGTATTGACTGCACAATTAGGTACCGCTCTGTTGTGGGATTCGTTAGGCTGGCTGGGACTGGAAAAGATTCCGTTCACCTTTAACAAGCTGATCGGGGTGCTGGTTATTATCGGTGGTATTTTGGTGTTTAAGCTTGGCCAAGGGCATACAAAGGAACAACAAGAAAACATTGCGTCTGCACCTGACTCGCTGGAGGGATGAATTGAGGTGGACGCAAATAGATTAAGATAATAAAAGCAGCCTCTTCTTCAAAGGGGGCGGTTTTTACGATGTGCGATGTATATATTTTTCCATCCATGATACAATGAAGGTATCTTAAATTGCCGCTTTTAAAGACATTGATACAGGAAACGATAAACAGATCGGTAACCGTGTTCGGGAACGGTCTTATTTGTGCTTCTCGAACTCGAAACAAACTAAACAGAGCGACTTGGATGAGGTGAAACATAGATGAGCAATGCAGAACATAAAAAAGAATCACCTGACGGTTCCGGCAGAACGGGCTCTTTGTTGCCTGCTGCGCGGACAGGTGAACGGAAGATTGAGCACGTCCGCCTTTGTCTGCAAGAAGATGTGGCGGGGCAAGGCATCACCAGTGGGCTGGAGCGGTATGCCTTTAAACACAGCGCATTGCCTGAGCTGCATTTTGACGAGGTGCGTCTGGATGCTGCCTTTCTGGGGCGCACGGTGCGCACACCGCTGCTCATAAGCTCCATGACAGGCGGCAGCGCCGAGACGGGAGCGATCAATGAGCGATTGGCAGAGACAGCTGAGAAGCGTGGCTGGGCATTGGGAGTCGGCTCGGTACGGGCTGCGGTGGAAAGGGAGGAACTGGCTTCAACCTTTGCGGTTCGCCGTCTGGCACCCAGCATACCGATTTTGGCCAATCTGGGGGCAGTGCAGCTGAACTACGGATTTGGTGTGGACGATTGTCGGCGTGCCGTGGAAATTGCCGGAGCTGACATGTTGGTGCTGCATTTGAACGGATTGCAGGAGATTTTCCAACCCGAAGGGAATTTGGATTTTAGCGGCCTGCTTGGGCGTATTGAGGAGCTGTGCCGTCAGCTTTCAGTGCCTGTAGGAGTCAAGGAAGTAGGCTGGGGCATTGATGGCGAGACGGCTTCGAGACTGTATGATGCGGGGGCAGCTTTTATTGATGTCGCTGGCGCAGGCGGGACAAGCTGGAGCCAGGTGGAAAAATTCCGTAATCCCGATCCTGTACGCCGCGCGGCGGCGGAAGCGTTTGCGGATTGGGGCAATTCCACCGCAGATTGTATCGTAGAAGTCAGAGCTGCACAGCCCAATGTTGCTCTGATCGGCAGCGGTGGATTGAGAGACGGTGTCGATGCTGCAAAGGTACTTGCTTTAGGGGCTGATATGGCAGGCTTCGGGCGCTCCTTGCTTGGCTCGGCGGTCGCCTCCAGCGAAGCCCTTGAAGCCCGATTGGAGCAAGTGGAGCTGGAATTGCGTACAGTCATGTTTGGCATCGGAGTAGATAGGATTGATCGTCTTAAAGACACGACTCGACTAAGAAAGAAGGCGAACGGATGAGTGGATTTATCACATTGGTTCCGATGAACGCAGAGCAGTATGAACGCTTTGAGCAGCGCTCGCTCGCGGACTACGCGGAGGAGAAAATCCAGGCAGGTACGTGGACGGTAGAAGAAGCACCGGAGCGGGCAAAGGAAAGCTTCGCCAAATATTTGCCGCAAAGGCTGGATACACCCCATGCTCACCTGTACATGATTGAATATTCAGGAATTGCTGGTCAGAGCCCAGAGGAAGCGGGATATATTTGGTTCAATATTACAGATGGAACGCAAGGTAAAGAAGCTTTTCTGCTGGATGTTCTCGTTTACGATTCATATCAGGGACAGGGTCTGGGTACGTTGACGATGGAGGCATTGGAACAGGAAGCTCGCAAGCTGGGCGCGGTTCGCATCGGTCTGCACGTATTCGGGCATAATGAGCGAGCTTTGCATGTATACCGCAAGTCGGGCTATCGGGTTACGGATATCCAGATGAGCAAAGAAATCTAAGCAGGGATTCAGCAAAATCCTAAATCCACAGCCATATGCTTGCCGCATGTATAGGTTCTCCTATATAATGTGGGTTGGTAAACTAACAGATGGTATAACGCATATTTTATATAAACGGGAGTTGTTCTGATTATGGCTTTAAAAGCGGGGATCGTGGGTCTGCCGAACGTGGGCAAATCAACACTGTTTAACGCAATAACGCAGGCGGGGGCGGAATCCGCAAACTATCCATTTTGTACAATTGACCCTAACGTGGGGGTCGTTGAAGTACCGGACGAGCGGCTGGATAAGCTGACTGAGCTGGTAGTACCGAACAAAACGGTGCCAACGGCTTTTGAATTTGTTGATATTGCAGGGCTTGTACGTGGCGCCAGCAAGGGCGAGGGCCTGGGAAACAAGTTTCTGGCTCATATTCGTGAAGTGGATGCAATTGTACATGTGGTGCGTTGCTTTGAAGATGAGAACATTACCCATGTGGACGGCAAAATTGATCCGATCAGCGATATTCAGACCATTAATCTGGAACTGATTCTGGCGGATATCGAAAGCGTAGACAAGCGCATTGAGCGTTCGCGCAAAAACATGAAGGGCGGCAACAAGCAATACGTCCAAGAGGTTGAAGTGCTGGAACGGATCAAGGAATCGCTGTATGCTGACAAACCTGCGCGTAGCGTAGAATTGTCAGAAGACGAAAAGCTGATTGTACGCGATCTTCATTTGCTCACGATGAAGCCTGTACTGTACGCGGCTAATGTCAGTGAAGATGGTGTAACGGAAGCCGAGAGCAATCCATATGTGCAAAAGGTACGTGAATTTGCTGTTGCAGAAAATGCAGAAGTGGTACCGATCAGCGCCAAAGTAGAGTCTGAAATTGCCGAGCTGGAAGGCGAAGATAAGGCGATGTTCCTTGAGGAGCTGGGATTGACTGAATCCGGTCTGAACCGTCTAATCAAAGCAGCTTACCGCTTGTTGGGACTGTATACGTATTTCACAGCAGGTGTGCAGGAAGTACGCGCATGGACGATTCACAAAGGAACAAAAGCACCTGGCGCTGCGGGCGTAATCCACTCGGATTTTGAACGCGGATTTATTCGTGCCGAGGTTGTATCCTACGATGATTTGGTCGCTGCCGGCTCTATGAACGGGGCCAAGGAACGTGGTCAGCTTCGTTTGGAAGGCAAGGAATATGTGGTGCAAGACGGAGACGTTATGCATTTCCGTTTTAACGTTTAGCATGTATTTCAGTGTATAGCACCCATGTTGATAGATAAACATATTGGGTTAACGTATATGTGTTTTCTGCATGTGCTAATTACGTAGTCGCTGCCTGTTCAGGGCGGCGGCTTTTTATTTGATATGCGGAATTTTGCAAAATCCTAAATTAGCAAGTATTTTTTGTAGCTAATTAATCAATTAGTTGTTATAATAAAGAGCTGTAGCCAGTGAATTTGAAGCTGGTTTCATATTAATTTAACTGAAGAGGTGAATCGCTTGTTGGACCGATTGCAATCATTGGCGGACCGCTACGATAAACTGAGCGAACTGCTCTGCGATCCGGATGTGGCGAACGATAGCAAAAAACTTAGAGATTATTCCAAAGAACAGTCTGATTTACAGCCTGCTTATGAAGCATATACTGAATATAAAACTGTCGTTGAAGAGCTGGACGCAGCTAAAACCATGCAGGGCGAAAAGCTGGACGACGAGATGCGTGAAATGGTCAAAATGGAGATTGAAGAGCTGAGTGCCCGTAAGCGGGAGCTGGACGAAAAAATTCGTATTTTGCTGCTGCCGAAGGACCCGAACGATGATAAGAACGTTATTATCGAAATTCGTGGTGCAGCGGGCGGTGACGAAGCCGCACTGTTTGCAGCGGATTTGTACCGTATGTACACTCGTTATGCAGATACCCAAGGCTGGCGTGTAGAGCTGATGGATGCGAACATGAATGACCTTGGGGGCTTTAAAGAGGTTATTTTCATGATTAACGGACGTGGCGCGTACAGCAAAATGAAATTCGAAAGCGGCGCACACCGCGTACAGCGGATTCCGACGACCGAATCTGGTGGACGTATTCATACGTCTACTTCTACGGTATCCGTGATGCCTGAGGCCGAAGAAGTCGATATCGAAATCCTAGACAAGGATATCCGCGTGGATACATTCTGTTCCAGCGGTGCAGGCGGTCAGTCTGTCAATACAACGAAATCCGCAGTGCGTGTAACGCATATGCCAACAGGCATTATGGCAACCTGTCAGGACGGCAAATCCCAGAACTCCAACAAGGAGAAGGCGCTGCAAGTTTTGCGTGCACGCATTTCGGATATGATGCGTCAGGAAGAGGAAGCCAAATATGCAGGCGAGCGTAAGAGCAAAGTAGGTACTGGGGATCGCAGTGAGCGCATCCGTACCTACAACTTCCCGCAAAGCCGTGTAACAGATCACCGTATTGGCTTGACCGTGCACAAGCTGGATCAGGTGATGAACGGGGAGATTGAAGAAATCGTATCAGCACTCACGATTGCGGAGCAGGCTGATTTGATGGAACAAGGGGTTTAAGCTGTGGGACACGAACGTGATCTTGTATATCGAATGTCGCCGGAGAACAACATGAGTATCAGAGAAGCCTTAGTTGAGGCTTCTTCTTTTTTAGGAAGCTGTGGCGTGCTGGAGCCGCAGCATAATGCCCGCCTGTTGCTGGAGCTCGTGCTTGGGCTGGAAGGCACGGCGTTCTACGCTGCGCTGGCTGATCCGTTCCCTGCCTCATCCAAGGAGGCGTGGGAAGCGCTCATAAGCCGCAAAGCAGCGGGCGAACCGGCGCAGTATATTATCGGACGGCAG
>NZ_ASSB01000281.1:0-31317 GCF_000520755.1 Paenibacillus sp. 1-18 | reverse complement strand
TGGCGGCTTCCGCAGTCGATTGGATCGCTTCCACCTTATCCGGTAACAAGCCGGCCTCCTCCAGCAAAAGTCGCTTATTACGCAAATGCAGATTCGTAATGGGACTGCGGCTCAAACGTAGAACCGCATGGCAAGCCTCTGCTCCACACACAAGCTGGCGTACATCATACACGCACCCGTTCAGGGTCGCTTTAGGAATCCAGCGCTCCACATGTACCCCTTCCATGCACAGCCAATCCAGGATGGCATGAATGTCCTGCTTGTCCGTATAACGGCGCAAGCGTCCGGCATTGTAAAATACACGCTGACCTTGTACAATTTCCGTGCCAATTGTGGTCACTGCCAGCTCTGCCTGTGTCCGAGGATGTACCTGATAGGCCATCACTCCAGAAGCACCGGAACCACAAAATATTTTCACAAATATACGGTGAAATCTGCTTTCCTTTATGGTCCTATGCAGATCGGCAGCGTCACGGAATGCTCCATCTGATGGTAAAAGCACTGGTGGAACCCTTATGCCCGCCTTGCCTAACACGACGCTGCAACGCCGCTTATCGAACATCACCGCCACTTCCGCCGGATCATTCATCCAGCGTGACAAGGGCCATAGCAGCGCCGCTTCATGCCGCAGCCAGGCCAGCAGACGGCAATAGCCCCGGAACCATTGTGCCGGGTGCCAAATACGGCCGTGCTGCTCCTGCAGACGACGCGCTTCTGCTGCCGAAATACCTGTGCCTTGTGTCCATTCCGAGCTTGGCAGCAGAGAATCATCCCCTTCAGCATCCGGGGCGCCAAGAGCGATCAGCTCACGCTCTACCTCAAAGCTTTCGCCCGGCGCATCCAGACGAAGCAGCGGACTGATGTCCGCCTGCCTCGTTAGTACCTGAACGATGCTTTGTTGCACATGCACACTACCATTTACGCCATCTGGTGCAGCTTGTGCAGCGATTTGAGCCATCAGCTCACCCAGACTGCGTTTCTCTCGAATGGCTCGCAGCACTTCTGTATAGGTAACCTCCACTGCTGGCGACAGCTTCAACCTGCTACGCGCCGCTTGTAGACCCGTGGTCCGGCGATTCCCCGGATTACCGAACAAAATAAATGGCTCGCCGGCACTACTGTCTGATATTCCAACCATAAAGCCACCTCAAATAAGATTACTCAGTCAATGATGGATAACGCCAATCATCTTCCTCATCTGCTTCCTGCTGATCATCTACGTTCACAGATAGTCCAGAGCTTTTCCAACGTTGCATCATTTCACTGGACATATAATGATAGCTCAAATCCAGATGCTTCAACCCCTTGATACTTTCACTAGCCAGTAGAGCCTCTGCTCCTTTATCGGATAATGTACCCTGAGACAGATCCAGCACTTCCAATTGTCCGATGACTGGGGCATTAGCTGCTGCAATCGCAATTTCATCCTGTATTTCGCTATCCTTTAGCCCCAAGTATGTAAGTTTGGGAAATGGATTATTGTTCAAAAACGGTAAAACATCTTTCAGACTACCATCAAAACCGTATTGATCCACACCCAAATACAGCTCCAGCTTGCGCAGCTCTGGCAGCTCGGCATGATATATTTGCTGAAGGACGCTGGCCGGCAGACCACCGCAAATAATAACCAATTCCTGAAGGCGGCTATGGCGAAGCGGCTCCAAGCTCAAGTCCTGGCTTCCTTTGACATAAAAAGACTCCAGTGCTGGAAACGCTTCTAACAACGGGGACAGATTCGTTTGATTTATCCATGAAACCTCACACTCATCATATTCCATATCGCCGATAAACAGCTTGCGCAACTTCGGAAATTGATCTTTATGCTGCACCAGCACCGGGATAAAATCCTCAGGCGAATTTTCATAGGCTCCGCCCCAATCGCCAATAATTAGCTCCGTAACCTCAGCGCTCTCTGGCTTGGCTGCCAGCTCCTCAATGGATTTAGCCATCGTTTGGCCATCCTCATAAGCATCAAAATCAACTACTAATTTCACTTCCATTTTTACAATTCCTCCGATCGCTCATCTGAGAATGTAATAAATCCCATCTAGTAGACTATCTATTTCCAATTCAGTCTATCCTATCATACCAATGTTCGTCAAAAATAGCCTCTTTCCGACATTAATCCTATGTAAAATATGCGAAAAAATAAAAGCAGGACAGACCGATAAACAGCTGCGGTCTGTCCTGCTCATATTCTTTTTCATAAATCTCGCTATTATAAAGCACGAATATATAGTACGAAAAACAAAACTTAGTCTCTAGACCAATTTATTGGCTGATTGTAATTGGTGTATTGTCGGACAGCAATGCCAGGTTATTCACAATTACATTCTCATCATTGCTCAAGCCACTGGTAACCAGTGTTTGTGAGCCTGTTGTTTGAACGGTTTTCACTTCCTTGCGTTTTGCATGGTCTCCGTTTACAACATATACATATTCTTTACCTTGCTCCTTTTGAACTGCTGCGGTAGGGATGACAATGCCTTCTTGCGCATTGGCAGCGACGAAGCTGATATCTGCCAGCATGCCGGATTTCAGCTTCATATCCGGGTTCGCTACCGAGATTTTTACAGGATAGCCTTTACCGCTGGCGTCTAACGGACTGACATTTTTAACTGTACCTGTTGTCACAATATTGGATGCTGCTACACGAACCTGTACCTTGTCACCCACTTTAACATTGTTGATCTGTTCAGCTGGAACATAGATCAGCGTATTGACTGTACTCAGATTGGCAATGACCAGTGCAGGAGCCTGAGCAGATACCATTTCGCCTACCTCTGCATTTTTTGTCCCAACAATACCGTTGATTGGTGATGTAACTACAGTATCGTTCAGTGCATCTTGAGCAATACTTACATTCAACTGAGCCTGCTTGAGAGTTTGCTGGCTAGACTCAATGACCGCAGTATTTTGAGATACCTTAAGCTGATTTTGTGCATTGCTGTAGCCGTTGTTGGCATTACTATAGCTATTTTTTGCTGTATCATAGGCGTTACGGGCTGTAGTGAGTGCCTTTTGTGCAGCTATCAGCTGATCTTGAGCATTAGCCTGTGCATTTTGTGCATTTTTGTAGGCCGCTTCCGCGTTCACGACAGCTGTTTTTGCTTGTTCTAGTTGAGCTTGGGTGCTTGCACCTGCATCAAACAGGCTTTGTGTACGTGCCACATTCTTCTGAGCGTCTGCCAAGGCTTGTTGTGTTTGTTTTACTGTATTGGCCGCCGTGGAGACACCATTTGTCGCTTGTTCTAACGCTGTAGTGGCCTGGTTAATAACGCCCTGCGCCTGATTGATTGCACTTTGGGATTGAATCATACCGCTCTTGGACTGTACTACGCCAGAGTTGGCTTGAACCAAGGACGACTCATGGGATGCCTCAGCACTGCTTACCCCGGCAGCCGCCGCCGCTGCTGCTGCACGGGCTTTCGCAACATTGTTGCGCATATCCTTATCATCAAGTTTGAACAGCACTTGACCTTCTTTGACCTCCGAGCCAATATCTACAGGTAATTGAACCACTTTACCGCCTACTTTAGGCACGATATTTACCGTCTCCGAAGGTGTGACCGTACCTGTATAAATGTTCCCCTGTCCGATGATACCCTGCTGCGCTTGGCTGATCTTAACCGGAACAACCATGTCCTGCGCTGCTCCGCTGTTACTAGAGCAGCCTGCCAACACTGCGCCGCTGAGGACCAAAGCCGCTAATGTACTTTCTACTCTCGATATTTTCATGATAATTCCCTTTCTTTCTGTCCGTGGAAATAATGTAAGCCATCCAGTCGATATTTTTGTACTTCTCTTTATTAAGCTTCCGGCTGTGTATTTGCTTTCTTCCTCTGAATAAACAAAAAGATGAGTGGAATCGTGCAAAACAGCGGAATGGATGAAATGAGGAATGTATCCCCAATTCCTCTCGATGTGGCATCCAGTGTAATTAAACTACTTATGGATGACATCCATGAGTTGCCCAACGTCGCTTGTAGCGTATGAGCCGAGTCTTGTGTAATGGACTCGGAAATTTGTTGGGCATGAGCTGCCGAACGGCTTTGCATAATCGCCGTCAGCACCGCAATCGCCATAGATGCAGCCACGGTACGTACCAAATTGGATGCTGTAGATGCATTGGCTACCTTGCTCGGATGAACAGCGTTCATGCCGACCGTGGATAATGGCATCATACAGATACCAATTCCCAGCCCCCGCAAAGACATTACCGTTTCCAGCCAGGCATGCGAGGTATCTGGCGTAAGCTGATGAAGGTGATACGTCATAAAGCTGGTTAGCGTCAGACCGACAAGTCCCAAAGGCACAATGCCGAACTTATCGAACAGCTTCCCGGCAATAGGCATCATAGCCGCCATGGCAATGGCCTGTGGAATGAGGATAATACCGGTATCAATCGGCGACACGCGCTGAATATTTTGCAAAAACAACGGTGTAAGGAACGTTCCCCCGTACAACCCCATCATAACCAGACTGGAGGCAATAACACTAATCGTATATTTTGAATTCTTGAATAATGAAATTTCAATTACTGCATTATCCTTGCCGCTTTCTACATAGATGAGAAAGACAAGTGCCCAGAAAGAAATAAACAGCAGGGATACAATTCCAAAAGAAGTCCAGCCATCACGCTGACCGTTTGTCAGTGCGTACAACAGTGTTCCAGCACAAGTTGCCGCCAGCAAAAAGCCCGGTAGATCAAACTGCTTCGGCTGTACTTTAGGCGGCTCTTTGATAAGCAGGATGACCATTAAAATGGCAAATAAAGCAACAGGCAGACTGACAATAAATAAGAAACGCCAGTTAAACCATTCAATTAAGTATCCGCTCAGCGTAGGTCCTACAGCTGGCGCCGCCATTGCGGCGATCCCCCATATACCAAGGGACATCCCAATTTGTTCACGCGGCATGATTTTGTAAATAATCGTCATACTCAGCGGCATAATGACACCGCCTCCCAGACCAGCCAGCACACGCGCCGCGATCAGAGAAGAATCACTCCATGCAAAAATACATATTCCTGTTCCCAGCGAGAAAACGCTGAGGGCAAGAATCAAAAACTTTTTGTATCCGATACGCTGCTCCATATATCCGGTAATCGGGACGATTACGCCGGATGCAAGCGTGTAACCTGTAATAACCCACTGAATACGTGTCGTTGTTGATCCTAAGTCTGTCGTCAATCGTGGAATGGCGACATTGATCAGACTGTTGTTCAGAATGGCGACAAAGGCGCCTAAAACGATAGCAAAAAAGGCAAGCCAGCGTTCTTTGGAGGAATCTGTCGAAGGAGCAGCAGCAGTATCATTGGCAGCCACATGGACCCCTCCTTTTTAAGATGTATGAATTTTTACTTCCACGTTCGTGCCAGGAATGAGCTTCAAATCCTTTGGCTTGTTCACGGCGATTTCTACAGGGACACGTTGAGTTACCTTATTAAAGTTACCACTTGTGTTCACTGCAGGAACGAGCGAGAACACTGCATTTGAAGCTTCGCCCACTTTGCGAACCTTACCTTGAATGACCTGATCACCTGCTGCATCAAGCGTAATGTCAACAAGCTGCCCTGGTTTAATCCGGTTAATATCGGTTTCTTCAATATTCGTGGACACATACAGGCTGTTCATGTCAACCATAGTCGCTACAGCACTACCTGGTGTTCCGATTTCATGCTCCTTGGAATAAATCTTAATAACAGTTCCGCTGATCGGCGCACGCAGTACAGACTTGCTGATCATACTTGCATCCAGTCCCGATACATCCTGCTCGGCAATCGGTTCATCGCGCTGCAGTACATCGCCTTCTTCCACGTCAATGTGGCTAATCTCTCCGGAGATTTGCGGCATCACCTTATACTGATCGGCTTGAATGCGCGCATCGTCACTTTTAACAAAGTGTGTTGCCTGATACCAATAATAATAGCCAATAGCTCCACCGCTCAGAATAAGCAGTACGATGAGAATCGGCAATACAGTTTTCTTACTCACTTGCTCCACCCCTGTTGTCCAAAAATTTTTTATTATTCAACGCTAATATTTTAAAATTGAAATATTAGGCCATTAAACCAAATTTAGAACGTAAATAACGCATGGCTACATACCATGCAAAAAGACAGGTCTTATTCTATGTACATAGGACAAGCTGATCCATGCTCCACAACCCGTCTTCTTGATATTTAAATATTTTCATATAAATATCGTACATTGAAATATTATAGATACATTTATCTATTCAGGCAATACAAATTTTCATTTATTTCATAATTTTTTTTCACAAAAAAGAACCTTGTTTCCAAGGCCCTTCATGAAATGGAATAACTCGGTTTACGATTTTTCGCCTCCTGCTCCTCTTTTTTGTTCTTATTCGTTCCGTTATCCTGGGATATTTGCTGTCCTATACAATTCCTACAACGGCAGCGTTCTGTTCTCCTATGGATATCGTCCATAGAATCCCGCAAAAGCTGTATATAGTCCAATGATTGCTGCAAAGAGGCAGGTCCCGGCATAAAACGAATTTTCTTGCCTTCCAGCAAACAATAGACCTCAATAAGCTGTGGGAGAGCTCCAAATGCATAATGACAGAATACATTCGTCAAATGCTGGAATGTAAAAATAACATTAGGATTATAATCCACAATATACTTTTGAATCAGTAAGGAATCGGCTCCAGCTGATAGCTGCCAGGCAGCCTGGACAATAAGCGAAATATCGACCTTGAGTTCAGGAACCGACGTGCAAAATTGTTCATACAGCATCACTGGCGTGAGCAGGTCCTTGTTTAAAGCACATATTTTAGACAACTCACCTGACACTTTATTTTTGATGTCCCAATAGTGGAACAACGATTCAAAGCCGTTTGGCTGCTTGGGCCACCACTTCTCCAGCACATACTGGACGGGTACTTCCCGCTGCACCTCTACTTCCATTCCAAAGTATTCGTTCAGCGCATGGCCTACCGCATATTGAACCCGTTGCCGCCAATTCCAGCCCTCACGCCCGCGTTTTGCCTGTGACGGATGGATTGGCTGCGGCGTTCTCCACATCTCCTCAAGCTGATAGTCGTGCAGAAGAGGATAACCGCTTAAGCTATCGCTATTACGCATACCTATCCCTCACTCTCATCTCAGGACACTCCAATACCCGCCTGTGCAAATTGTCTTCCATAAGCCCGGCAATTTTCCTTGGCATCATCCAATGGGTTGAATTCAATCTTCAGGCTCTCCTGAATCACTGAAGCCCCGCGTTCTTTAACTTTTTCTTCCACCAAATCCACCGCACCACAGAATTGCGTATAAGAGGTATCTCCACTGCCAAATACAGCCGTCTTTTTGCCTGACAGATCAAGTTCGTCCATTTCCTCATAAAAATCTAAAAATTCATCAGGAAGCTCACCATCTCCCCAAGTATATACACCCAGCAAGAAACCATCATAATCGAGCAGTTCCTGCGCGTTGCAATCATACGAAGCCTTTAATTCTGCCTCATGACCCGCTTGGCGAACGCCCTCGGCAATCAATTCCGCAATTTCCTCAGTATTACCTGTCAAACTGGCATAAGCAATCAAAATTTTACCCAAGTTCATCCCTCACCTTTACTTGAAATATGGGATGCTTTCATTCCCTATTACTCAAATAATATTTGATAATGATTCTCATTGTCAAATATAAATTTCGAAAAGGCCTTAATCCATAGTAAAAATATACGCAAAACAGCCGCATCAGATGCGGCTGTTCGCTGATCAAACCTATGATTAAGCAGCTTTTATAAGGAGCTTGCTTATTGATAGCTTTTACTTATTTATTTCTCCAGTACAATTCATTCCATTGCAGCTCCTGACGGAATTGGCGAATATTCGTGTTGTTATCAATAACAACAGCTTCTATGCCTGTCAGTTCAGCATAATCCAGCAATTGCTCAGTGCTTACAGCATAGGACAATACCGTATGATGCGCTCCACCCGCATGAATCCATGCTTCTGCGGATACCTCGAGCGAAGGCTCCGGCTTCCACAAAACGCTGGCTACAGGCAGCTTAGGCATTTTATTTTTATTTTCCACAGCCTGAAGTTGGTTAATGATCAGGCGGAAGCGGCCTTTCAATTCAATGATGGACGCCGCAAGTGCGTTACCCGGTTTACCTTCAAAAATAAGACGAGCCGGATCGGCTTTACCGCCAATACCCAACGGTTGAACATCAATACGCGGTTTGTTTACAGCAATGGTAGGACACACCTCCAGCATATGTGATCCCATAATCAGTTCATTGCCTGGCTCCAAATGGTAGGTATAATCTTCCATAAAGGAAGTATCCACGTTGTTAGCCATCAGCTTCATCAGGCGTGTCAATGCTGCTGTTTTCCAGTCACCTTCACCGCCAAAGCCATAGCCTTGAGCCATCAAACGCTGAACAGCCAAACCAGGCAGTTGCTTCAGTCCATGCAGATCTTCGAACGTTGTTGTAAAAGCTCCGAAGCCCCCATCCTCCAGAAACTTCTTCATGCCTAATTCAATACGAGCCTGTTCCAGAATGGAATCACGAACCGCTCCCGGCTGCTTCGCTGCTGCAGATAATTCATACAGGTCATTGTATTCTTCGAACAAGGCGCTAATTTCGCCTTCTGTCACGTTATTAACGATTTCAACCAGATCACCCACGCCGTAGCCGTTGATCGACCAGCCTAATTGGGCTTGAGCGGTTACTTTGTTACCTTCAGTAACGGACACCTCACGCATATTATCACCAAAACGTGCTACTTTGAGGTTTTGGCTTTCGCTATAAGCAGCCGCGGTAGACATCCAGCTGCCAATCCGCTTTTGAACTCCTTCTTCCTCCCAATAACCAACAACGACTTTGCGGGTTACACCCAAACGGGCACCGATAAAGCCAAATTCGCGGTCACCATGTGCGGATTGGTTCAGGTTCATAAAATCCATATCGATGCTATCCCAAGGGATATCACGGTTAAATTGAGTATGCAGATGCAGCAAAGGCTTCGACAAACGCGTCAAGCCGGCAATCCACATCTTCGCTGGAGAAAACGTATGCATCCAGGTAATAATCCCTGCGCACAGGTCATCCCCATTCGCATCAATGATCAAACGACGGATTGCGTCGGAATTCGTCAGTACAGGTTTCAATACAACTTCAAACGGCAGATGACCGCTACGGTTCAATCCTTCTACTATTTTGCGGGAATGCTCTTGTACCTGTTCAAGCGTTTCAGGTCCATATAAATGCTGACTTCCTGTAGCAAACCAAAATTTAAACGGTTTCATAATTCAAAATTCCTCCTGTCAGGAAATAAGTATAATTGC
This sequence comes from Paenibacillus sp. 1-18, assembly GCF_000520755.1. Taxonomy (NCBI): domain Bacteria; kingdom Bacillati; phylum Bacillota; class Bacilli; order Caryophanales; family Paenibacillaceae; genus Paenibacillus; species Paenibacillus sp. 1-18. Next base: position 21,995 of record NZ_ASSB01000281.1, on the reverse strand, counting down.
AGCTGTATAATATATAGAACTACCATGTACGTACAATCTATCTCATTTTTTTATTATTATACTGAAAAATAGATAGTTGTACGTACAAGTGGGATTGACTTCATTTTAATATGGAAGCGCTCTAATTACAAGTACATCTGAAAAAAATATTTTCGCCCTCCTCACCAGACTGTTACTTTGATGGAATCATTCGATTGTTGCTAAGGTTTGTTGTACAATAGATTCCATATGGGGATTTTGTGCAGTGTGCTGCCAAAATCCTGAATTGACTGCTGAAGGATGGATTGTACATGTATGTAGCACAAGGATGGAAAGACTATGAAGTTATGGATACTGGCGGTGGCGAAAAACTGGAGCGCTGGGGCGATATTGTCCTGCGTCGTCCCGATCCGCAAATCATATGGCCTTTGACCCAGGAAACAGCTGAATGGCGTAATGTTCATGGGCATTACCACCGCAGTTCTTCCGGGGGCGGTCAATGGGATATGAAGAAGCCTATTCCCGATCGCTGGACGATCAGCTACGGCCCCCTTAAATTCCACATCAAACCGACCAGCTTCAAGCATACCGGTCTTTTTCCGGAGCAGGCAGCGAACTGGAGCTGGATGATGGATAAAATCAAAGGTGCAGGCAGACCGATTTCTGTACTGAACCTGTTTGCCTACACAGGTGGAGCCACTACGGCCGCAGCATATGCCGGAGCCAGCGTAGTTCACGTGGATGCCGCCAAAGGCATGGTACAGTGGGCAAAAGAGAACGTACATTTGTCCGGTCTAGCCGACCGTCCGGTACGCTTTATTACAGACGACGTGTTTAAGTTCGTGCAACGTGAACAGCGCAGAGGCAACCGTTATGATGCGATTATTATGGACCCTCCTTCTTACGGACGCGGACCGAACGGAGAAACATGGAAGCTTGAAGAAAGCCTGTATCCGTTTCTGGAATCCTGCATGAGCATCATCTCGGATCAACCATTGTTTGTGCTGATCAACTCCTATACCACTGGTATTTCACCTACCGTACTGCATAATATGCTGAGCATGACCATGCAACAAAAATACGGCGGGCAAATTAGCGCTGGTGAAATCGGCTTACCGATCACGCGCTCGGGATTGAATTTACCTTGCGGTATTCTCGGACGCTGGGAGGCTTAATTCCTCTTATGACTCCAGATGAACTTACCCGACAGGGGCCTGCAGAGCCGAACATTCCTGTTTTATATGAGGACAATCATGTTTTGGCGGTTGTAAAGCCCGTCAATGTTCCGACACAAGAGGATGCCAGCGGAGATCCTGATCTGCTGTCGTTACTGAAGGAAGACCTTAAAATCAGACACCATAAGCCTGGCAACGTCTTTTTGGGTCTGGTTCACAGACTGGATCGCCCTGTAGGCGGAGCCATGATCTTTGCCAAGACGTCCAAAGCTGCTTCTCGGTTGTCAGAGTCGGTTCGAGGCCGCCATTTTCGCAAAATGTATACAGCGGTTCTGAATGGTGTTCCCACAGCTCCACAAGGCCGTCTAACCCATTACCTGCTAAAGGATAGCCGCACGAACACCGTTCAGGCTGTCCGTCCCGGCACGGCTGGCGCCAAGGAAGCTATTTTGGAGTATCGCGTGCTTGGGCAAGTAGATGGACTCAGTCTGGTGCAGATTAAACTGCATACCGGACGTTCGCACCAGATACGTGTGCAGATGCAGGCAATCGGCTGTCCTCTCTACGGGGATCAAAAATATGGCGGCAGTCTGAGCCGCCCCGGTCAACAGCTTGCTCTCTGGTCCTTGCTTGCCGGTGCACCGCATCCAGTCAGCAAAGAGGATATGAGCTTTCACTCATTACCTCCCGCCCAATTTCCGTGGAGCGAGTGGCCCGTTTCGCTTTATGAAAGCATGATTATGGCTGGAAACTGAGCAGGCAAGTCCTGTCCCATATAATTTTCAATAGTGTCAATCAATACGCAAAAGAACCCGCAATGCATGTATCAAACAAGCATGCATTGCGGGTTCTTTTGTGCGAAAAAATTTATATATCCCGCAGCCTTATGATGAGGAAGCCACGGTTTGCCCCTGCTTGCTGTTCACCGGCTGCTGGTGTGGTTGAGCGTCCTGAGCATTCGTGTTTTTGATGAAAAACGCTAAAATCAGAGCGGCCACACTCAGCAAAGTTGCAATGATAAAGGCCGAGTTAATACCATAAATCGTAGCCTGGTTGCCTGCGGCCAGCATCTCCGCTTTGTTTGTAACCTTGATTCCCTCGGATGCAACAAGCGTTGTCAGACGGCTGCTGCTTAAGGTCGACATCACCGTCACCAGAATTGCCGTCCCTATGGAGCCGGAAATCATACGCAGCGTGTTACTCATCGCCGTACCATGCGCATTTAATCGTTGCGGAAGCTGATTCAACCCGGCTGTTTGGATTGGCATCATCAGCAATGACATCCCCAACATCCGTACCGTGTAATTAATTAACAACGTCATATAGGCGGTTGATTCGGTCAACCTTGTAAATTCCCAAGTCGTCACAACCATAATCAACAAGCCGATTACAGACAACCAACGCGCTCCGATTCGGTCAAAAATGGCTCCCGTAACCGGAGACATAATCCCCATCAGAATCGCTCCTGGTAACATAAGCATACCGGATTGGAGCGGCGAAAAACCGCGAATATTTTGCAAATAAATCGGCAGCAATATCATACCGGCGTACAATGCCATCGTCACAATGAGATTAATAATCGTCGTCAAACTATACATATCGTATTTGAAGATACGGAACTCCAGCATCGTTTCATCGGCCTTCAGCTGGCGGACAATAAACAGAATAAGCGCAATCGTCCCGACGATAAGCGTAGACAAAACCGTGATACTTCCCCAGCCTGATGTTCCCGCATCACTAAAGCCATATAACAATCCGCCGAACCCGAGTGTGGATAAGATGATGCTCGGAATATCCAGCTTGGGTTTAGACTGCTCCGTTACATTTTTCAGAAAAATGGCTCCAATTATAACTGAAATGATTGAAATCGGCAGAATGATCCAGAACAATACTCGCCAATCATGATTTTGGACAATATAACCTGAAAGGGTTGGTCCAATGGCTGGAGCAAAGCCCATTGCAATCCCGAGTGTGCCCATCGCCCGTCCACGACGTTCTATCGGAAAAATGTCAAGATAACGACCATCATTAAAGGCATCATAATGCCTGCACCCGCGGCCTGAATGAGCCGTCCGATCAGCAGGATGCTAAAGCTCGGTGCTATAGCACATAACAATGTACCCAATGAAAAAATAATCATCGCGCTGATAAACAATTTACGAGTGGAGAAACGGGCAATCAAAAATGCGGTTACCGGGATCAACACTCCGTTTACGAGCATAAAACCCATGCTAAGCCACTGAGCCACATTAGCATCTATATTCAGATCGTTCATCATTTTTGGTAGAGCCACACTAATTAATGTCTGGTTTAAAATGGCAACAAACGCGCCAATCAACAGAGCGGCCACAATCGGTGCCCTGCGTACGTTACCCGATAGAGTATTTTGAGAACTACTCAAGTTGATTCATTCCCTTCGATGTCAGTTTCATAATCATTTGCTTGTGGACATCCAAAACCATGTCCAGTTGCTCCTTTGGAATGTCCAAAATAGGTAGGATGCGTTCCATCCACATCGCATCCACTTTTTGCATAATATCTTTTCCCGCAGGCGTCAGGGACAGCACCAATGATCTGCGATCATGCTCATCTCGTGCACGAACGACATACCCGGCCTTCGTCAGACGATCAATCACTCCGCTCATGGAGCTGGATCCCATTCGGGCAAGGTCTGCCAGCTCAGATAACCCGATATTGGGCCGTTTATTCAAAATTGACAAAACCAAATGCTGAATGGCTGTCAGATCCAAGTGCCGTTCTTCATTCCAGAAAGCATAAAATATCGTTTTGTTAACCTCCCTTACCGATTGGATAATCCGGTACACCTCAAGTCTCTCTTCCTCTCTTCCATCCATTTGAACCATCCTTCTTCCTACTGCTACTTCACATTTCATATACATAATCGTGCAACTATTCGTATACAAAATGTTATTTATTTATAACTATTATTTTATCATCTCTTTTTTGAATGTCAACATTCACCCAAACAACACCTATGCTTCAGCACAAAAAAGCGCGGTATGAATACCACGATAGGTATTTACATCCGCGCATTCCTATTCACCTTAAAGAGATAACCAACAGCGTACAGCTAACTACTTTTCATGTATCCACAATTCTCGTTACTTTGCTCGTTCTATTTGTTCCCTTTCTGCCGCTGCTTCACTTGTCGATACCGAAGTTTTCGTCTTTGTTGTGATTTTACCCAACAAATAGACCAGCAAATTTTGATTATGCTGAGAAATCCGATTTAGTGCGGAGCCCAAAAAATCATCCCGGATTTGCAAACCGCGTTCCGCCTCTTCTCTACCTTGATCTGATATGACAATCCATACAATTCTGCGGTCCTTTACGTCTCTGAAACGGGTAACCAGTCGATTACGCTCCATCCGATCCAGCAGCATCGTAACCGCCGCAGGGGTGGTGGCGAGATACGGGATCAATTGAGACGGCTTCATACGGCCGTATTCGTTTAGAACCTCCAGCACCGTGAGTTGAGCCTCAGTTAGTGATGGAGCCAACTGCTGCTCCATATGAACCTTGTAATCCTTAGCCATTCTGGACCAGATTTTCGCAAATTCGGTCGTTTGCATTTTGCCTCACTCCTTTGAATAACAGGATCGGTAAAAAAACAAAGTTACCGCATCGGCCACCGTCCGGGTTGTATTTCATCACATTAAATTTTCGCCATTTCCCCCTGGTTTCCTGCTGTTTTTGGGGCATTCATTGAAAAGGGGAAGGAAGTCTCACTCCGGTTTTGGAGGCTTTTCAAGGTTCGACAGCATGACGGCAAAAAGGTCCTCATTCGTGCCGGATTGGCACGTGAGGACCTCTGTTTTTCGAGCTAATAAGCGCTTGACTTTTACCATTATTCTACTGACTGTGAAGTCTGCGGCTCACGATGCGGCAGCACGTTCACAATTTCGTCTTTCTTTTCCACAGGAGCCAGCAGTTTCCCTGTATCCTTGCGGTCAGCCAGCGGAGCTTTTTCAGAAAAGAACGATAGCATTTGCCCTTCGGCAGTGATGACCTGTAACTGAATAGCTTCACGGCAATAGAAGGCAGCCACGATGCGAGTTCCGTTCGAACGTACCCGCTTGCCTTCTTTGAATTCGAAGGTGGCGATACCTTTGCCGCCTCTTCCCTGAGAAGGGTAATCCAGCAGGAGCGTACGCTTGCCGTAACCGGACTCGGTCAGCACCAGCACTTCTCCTTCATCCTCTTCCACCCACAGCACTGCGACAATTTCATCGCCTTCCGCCAGTTGTATACCTTTGACACCCGCCGAGACGCGGCCCATGGCATTAACCTCTTGCTCCTTGAAGCGTATGCTCATTCCCGCACGGGTGATCAGCATAATATCTTTGGTACTATCGGTCAGCGTGACTGATAATATCTCATCATCTCCTGCTACCTTGCAGGCTGCTACGGCACTCGAACGTTTTGTAGCATATTCTTTCAATTCTGTCCGCTTGACTTGCCCTTTCTTTGTGACAAACACCAGACTTTGACCGATTTCCTCGATGTTTTTGATCGGGATAACGCTCACGATACGATCTTCCTTGGATAGCGAAATGACATTGACAATCGGAGTGCCAGGCTCTTTCCACTTATACTCCGGCACCTGATGAACAGGCAGCAAAAAGTATTGTCCACGCTGGGTAAAGACGAGCAGCACATCCAGTGTATTCACATCAAGGAATTGGGTAATGTAGTCCCCTTCTTTAACACCGGCACTTGAACGATCCCCGCCGGAACGAGTGAACGACAGCATACTTGTACGTTTCACATAGCCATCTTTTGAGAGGGTTAGCAGCACGTCCTCTGCTGCAACCATGACCTCCAGATTTACCTTAATCTCTTCTACCTCACCCTGTATCTCCGAACGACGGTCAATGCCGTACTTTTCGCGAATTTCCAGCAGTTCCTTGCGGATCAGACTGACCAGCTTGCGGTCACTTTCCAGAATGGAACGATATTGGGTGATCTTTTTCTGAATATCAGCCAGCTCTTTTTCGAGGGTGGTAATTTCCAGATTCGTAAGACGGTACAATTGCAGAGTCAAGATAGAATCCGCCTGACGTTCACTAAAGCCAAACATCCATTGCAAATTATTTTGCGCGTCTTGACGATTTTTAGAAGCTTTAATAGCCGCAATGACCTCATCCAGAATGTTCAGCGCCTTGACCAAACCTTCCAATACATGGGCGCGGTCCTCCGCCTTTTCCAGTTCAAACTGGATGCGGTTTGTAACAACTTCGCGTTGATGATTGATATAGGCTTCCAAAATGGACTTTAATCCAAGCTGGTGCGGTGCTTTGTTCACAATAGCAACCATATTGAAGTTATAAGCCACCTGGAGATCGGTTTTTTTCAGCAGATATGCCAAAATTCCTTCCGCATCAGCTTCCTTCTTCAGCTCCACAACAATACGCAAGCCATTTCGTCCACTCTCGTCACGAACCTCGGCAATTCCTTCTACCTTTTTCTCCAGACGGATATTTTCCATTGCGGTTACGAGTCTGGACTTAACAATCTGGTAAGGAATCTCTGTAATGACCAGCTGCTGCTTACCTCCACGCAAAGACTGAATTTCCGTCTTGGAACGAATATAAATACGTCCTTTGCCTGTCCTGTAAGCTTCCTTGATGCCTTCGCCACCCATAATGAGTCCGCCAGTCGGGAAGTCCGGGCCTTTAATAAAGGTCATAATCTCTTCCAGTTCAATCTCCGGTTTTTCCATCACTGCGATGGTGGCGTCAATCACCTCGCGCAAACTATGCGTTGGAATTTCAGTCGCAAATCCCGCGGAAATTCCGCTCGAGCCATTCACCAACAGATTTGGATAACGGGACGGCAGTACAACGGGTTCCTTTGCCGAGTTATCAAAATTATCCTTGAACAAAACCGTACGTTTTTCAATATCACGCAGCATTTCCATTGCGATCGGGGACAAGCGTGCCTCCGTGTACCGCATAGCTGCCGCCGGATCGTCGTCCTGGGAGCCCCAGTTGCCGTGACCGTCCACCAGTACGTGGCTCATTTTCCAAGGCTGCGCCATACGTACCATTCCATCGTAAATAGATGAATCACCGTGAGGATGGTAATTACCCATAACGTCCCCAACGGTTTTGGCGGATTTACGATATGCTTTATCCGGCGTATTACCCGAATCGTACATCGCATAAAGAATCCGACGTTGTACGGGTTTTAAACCGTCTCGTACGTCCGGTATCGCCCGGTCCTGAATAATATATTTGGAATATCGGCCAAAGCGGTCACCGACCACTTCCTCCAGAAAAGCTGGCAAAAATTGCTCCGATAAGCTCATGTCTACACCTCATTTAATAGCACTACTCTACGTATTCCGTGAAATCCACGTTTTCCACAATCCAGCGTTTACGTGGATCTACCTTGTCGCCCATCAATGTGGATACACGGCGTTCAGCCTTGGCAGCATCCTCAATCTGAACGCGCAACAGGGTGCGTGACTCGGGATTCATTGTCGTTTCCCATAACTGATCAGGGTTCATCTCTCCGAGTCCTTTATAGCGTTGAAGCTCAAAATTCCGTCCAAATTCTTTTAAGTAATTTTCAAGCTGCTCATCAGTCCAGGCATAGCGTACTGTTTCGAGCTTACCCGACTTGCGCGTTATTTTATACAATGGCGGCTGAGCAATAAATATGCGTCCTGCATCAATCAGCTCTTTCATATACCGATAAAAGAACGTCAAAAGCAAAACTTGAATATGTGCACCATCCGTATCTGCATCGGTCATAATGATGATTTTGGAATAATTGCTGTCTTCGAGTGAAAACTCGGTTCCTACCCCCGCACCAATCGCTGCTGTAATAGCACGGTACTCATCATTTTTCATGATTTCTGCCAGCTTGGATTTTTCCGGATTCATCGGCTTGCCCTTTAACGGTAAAATGGCCTGAATTTTGGAATCCCGTCCCTGTTTGGCCGAGCCCCCGGCTGAGTCGCCTTCCACGATAAACAATTCATTGCGTGTAAAATCCTTGGACTGCGCAGGCGACAACTTACCATTCAAATTTGAGCTTTCACTGCGCTTCTTACCCGAACGCATTTCGTCCCGCGCCTTACGTGCAGCTTCACGCGCCCTGGAGGCCTGAATGGCCTTCTTGATCAAGGTTTGCGCGATCTGCGGATTCTCTTCCAGAAAACGCTGCATCTGCTCAGATACAATGGCATCCACTGTACTCCGTGCTGAAGCGCTGCCCAGTTGATCCTTTGTCTGACCGACAAATTCAACCTCAGCCATCTTGACACTGATTACAGCCATCATGCCCTCACGCAGATCATTGCCCTCCAGGTTCTTGTCCTTTTCCTTCAACATCACTGTCCGGCGCGCATAGTCATTCATGACCCGTGTGTAAGCGGTTTTGAATCCTGTCTCGTGCGTACCCCCGCCGCGTGTCGGAATAGAGTTAACAAACGAAGCAATCGTCTCTGTATAACCCGCATTATATTGAATGGCAATTTCCACTTCAATGTCTTCTTTTTCAGCATTAAAGTGAATAACATCATGCAGTACATCCTTACCCTCATTCAGAAAAGCGACAAACTGGCTTGCTCCACCCTCATAATAGTATTCATCTGACTTCCCGCTGCGTTCATCTTTAAGCTGAATACGAAGTCCTGAGTTCAAGAAAGCAATTTCCTGAAGACGCTCAGCCAGCGTATCGTAGTTAAAGTGAATGCCTGCCTGGAAAACGCGAATATCCGGTTTAAATGTAATTTTAGTGCCCGTCTTGTTGGTATTACCCAGCACTTCAAGGCCTGTGGTCGGTTCCCCGACATGCTCCACGCCCTTCTTGTCCTGCCAATATTCGAACCGCTGACGGTGAATCTTGCCGTCTCGGTAAATTTCCACTTCAAGCCATTCCGAAAGAGCGTTCGTTACAGACGCACCCACACCGTGAAGACCTCCGGATTTTTTATATCCCGAACCGCCAAACTTACCCCCGGCGTGCAAAATGGTGAATACAACCTGAGGCGTGGGAATTCCCGTTTTATGCATTCCGGTCGGAATACCGCGCCCGTTGTCTGTTACCGTAACGGAACCGTCTTTATGCATTGTGATATCAATGCGAGAGCAAAACTTGGCGAGATGTTCATCCACCGCATTGTCTACAATTTCCCATACCAAATGATGCAGCCCCGAAGAGCTGGTGCTCCCAATGTACATGCCCGGCCGTTTGCGAACTGCCACAAGCCCTTCGAGCACTTGAATGTCGTCCGCGCCATATTCCAAAGCTCCGTTCTGAGTGCCGGACGCTTCCGCAGACAAGTCGATTTTGTCGACCATTCATGCTCCCCCTTTGTCTAATCATAACCGTGTTTTGCCTTATTCTTGATGATTTTCACCAAAAATGCAAACAGATGTTTTCTTTTACCTTGTCCATTTTAATTCAATATATCCCGTTTCGTAAAGACGGCGAATGAAACAATCAACGCCACAGCCCCCCAAATGCCCAGTACAGTTAAAGAAAACGGCAAGTTCATTCCCTCAATCGGAGCGGGGCTTCCAGATAAATAATCGGTTAATTCGAGGTTAACCATAAATAAATATTTTGCGCTCTGCCAAGATGAAGCCATATTGGTTAAAATCGTGCCCGAAATGAGCGCAGCCATCATGACCACGATGCTGGCCGCCGTACTGCGTACCAGAACAGATACCATAAAGGCCAGCGATGCCACTACGAGACTGACAAACCAGATCAAGCCGGCTTGCAGCATTAGATAATGCCATTGTGGAATCGCATGAACTGCAGACACATCCACCGCCTGGCCAACAATTTGAAAGCCTGTAAATACTGGCACGTTAAAACCGCGAAAACCAAAAAACAAGCCTGATATGAGGTAACTAATCACGAATACACTCAAAATGATGAGCGAAACGAACATGTACAGTGTCAGCAGCTTGCTCAGCAGTATTTTCCACCGCCTGACAGGACGGGTCAGCAGCATTTTTATCGTGCCTGTCGTCCGTTCTCCTGAAACCAGATCGGAGGCAATCGCCATAATCAGCAATGGAACAAACAGATTGATGGAATTATCCATAAACTCTCTGGTAAAGGTTACACCACTCGGCTCATTTGGATTCACGTCATTTTCCAGATAGTATTGCATCTGCTGGACAAAAACCCGTCGGTAGGTCTTCCATTCCTCGGGAACCCGGTCGCTGCCAAGCGAGTTTTGATTATCCGTAATCGCCTGACGCAGCTCCAGCCGCCAATCATTGCCGAATTTTTCACGATTATTTTCTGCCACTTTCAATTGAGCGTACGTAAAAATCGGCACTAACACAAGCAAAACAAGTAAAATGACATAAAATCTTTTTTTCTTGATAATTTTCAGTGTTTCATTTTGTATGAGCGGTAAAATGTTACTCAAGTATCTCACCTTCCGTCATTTTCAGGAATAGCTGCTCCAGTGTAGGGTTAATTTTGGTTACACCTTTAACGGAAATACCGGAAGCTGTCATTTGTGCAACCAGCTCCGCAATATGCTCTTCATCCATTTCTGTAAAAATGGCATTGTCTCCGCTGGCTGCAACAATGCTGTCATCAATTAATTCATCGGCGTTTGTAATGATGTGCACATACGGTGATTTTTGCAATAGGGCAAGACCCTGATCATAAGGCTCCAATTGCCATACAGCCATGTTCGAATGCGTCTCAACTAATTCTCGCACACCGCCGACAGCCAGCACCTTTCCCCGACTTATAATCGCCACACGATCGCATAACAACTGGATTTCGCTGAGCAAATGACTGGAAACAAACACGGCCATGCCCTCGGAAGCCAACAGACGGATAAAAGCTCTCATTTCCTTAATTCCCTTGGGGTCCAAGCCGTTCGTCGGTTCATCCAGAATAAGCAGCTTCGGTCTGCCAAGCAAGGCTTGAGCTATGCCAAGACGCTGGCGCATCCCCAGTGAATATGTACTTACTTTGTCATGGATACGCCGATCGAGCCGAACCAGCTCAACCACCTCGCGGATACGCTGTTCATCTACACCAGGCTGCATCCGGGCAAAATGCTCGAGGTTCTCCCAACCTGTCAAATAGCTGTAAACCTCTGGATTTTCCACGATAGAGCCGATATGCCGTAAAGCCTGCTCCGGATCACGGTTCACATTGTGGCCGCATACCGTAATCGTCCCTTCCGTAGGCTTAATTAGGTCGACCAGCATACGGATCGTCGTCGTTTTTCCAGCTCCATTCGGGCCGAGAAAACCAAAAATCTCACCCGCGCGAACGTCGAATGTCACATCATGAATAATCATTTTACGTTTGATACGTTTCTTGACGTGCTGAACAGAGAGAACCGTTTCGTTGTCGCTTCTGCCTCGGTCTGCGCTGCCAAGCTGGCTCGCGGAATGGAAGCTGGACGCTACATCCGCAGATGTTGAATCCGTTGCTACTTCAGCACCGGTCTTGTCAGCAGATTGGATGCTCATTACTTGTCCCCTCCCTTCTTCACTTCAGCGGACTGGCTGCTTGTAGATTGTTGACTATCTGCACGATCGGTATCCTTTGTCGCTGCAACTGCAAACCCCTGCGCTATCCGTTCAGCAATCGCTTGATACCCTTGTCCGTTGGGATGAAAATGGTCCGATGACAAGTAGACTGGAAGATTTTGCTGGAATAAATCGAACGTTGGAATCAGCGTCATGTTACTGCTTTGGTTGGTAATCGCCATGGCTGCCAAATTCCATTCTGTTACAACAAGATTGCCGGGAATCTTCATTTCAGGCAGGTCACTGAATGGATTATATAACCCAACATAGATAATTTTAGCCTTCGGATTGATTTTTCCGACTTTGGTCAGTACTTCTTGCAGACGTTTGGAGGCATCAGGCAAGGCTTTACGTAAACCATTAAGTGTAGGGGGCTCTTTACCTGTTTGAGCAGCCTGTGCACCCTGAAATAAATCATTGCCTCCAATCGAGACAATAATAACGTTAGCCTTCTTCAATACATAAGACACACCGGGCTCATCCAGCTTGGTTAATAGTCCTTGAGTCGTCAGTCCATTAATCCCCAGATTATTGATGAGCTGCGCCTTATGACCTTCCTGGGCGTTTAACAGGTTCACCGACCGACGTACAAAACCACTGCCGGAGTCATCCCCCGTTCCTTTGGCCAGCGAATCTCCAATTGCAGCTACCCGAAACTCTCCCGTCTGTGTAGCAACAGATGGCGCAGCTGGTGTCTGCGATGAACCGGTATTTACAGGTTGATTACTAACCATCGGCTCTGGAGCCGTGATACTTTGTACTGCGGCAATAAATCCGTATAATAATAGCAGAGTGGCGGCGATGGAAATGGAACCGACAGACCGCCATATCCATTTTGATGAATTCACTCGTGTTCCCTCCTGATAGCTTAGTGAAATAAACATAAAGCTTCTCATATCATTTTGCAAATAAACTGTGACGAAAAGCTATTTGCTGTCAGGTATAAAACTCCTGATCCATTGGCCGAAACTGCCTGGATTTCGACTCTGGATCAACACCGTTCCTTCACCACGGAACCGGCATACAAGCGCTTCTCCGCTCGTTACACTGGACAACCAGCCTTTCGATGCTTTCTCAATTTTATAATCCATATAGTCTGGCCATGCCACCAGATGAGCATTATCAATAATACGCTCCTCTCCTGGTGCGACATACAAGGGATAAATCGCCCCATAAGAAGATAGAAACACCGTACCCCGACCACTGATTTCAACGATAAAAAAGCCTTCTCCAGAAAACAGTCCTTTCATTAGGTTTTGCATTTTGGTACTAACCTCGATACCTTCAGTACATGCCAGAAAACCGTCCTTTTGGACGAGTAGTCTGTATGAACCGTCCAGTTCCACGGCTTGTACATCCCCTATACTGGCTGGGGCGAGCAACACTTCTGCCGGCCCCCGAGCTGCCCTCAGCTCTTGAAAAAAGAATTTTTCCCCGCTCAGCATCCGACCCAAACCACGCAACAGTCCACCATCCACTGTTCCTTTGATGTCCACACTGGAAGACATGGAAACCATCGCTCCCATTTCCGCTTTAATGGTTTCTCCGGGGCTCAATTGCACCTTGAGCATGGCAAAGGCACCTTCATGCACGATTTCGTAGCTCAATTGTTCACCTGGCTTTCTATAAGTAGTATCTATCTATGCTGCTTGCTGCTATCATACTATATTGATGTCCTTTATGCCTGTTTTTGCATCAAGCAATGGTTCTATACTATTCGATAAATAATGACATCAAAGGCCCGCTGAACGTGTCAGCAGGCCTTTGGATTAACGCGATGTCGCTTTATATAAGTGCTACAAATGGGTCTTGCTATCGTTTTTAGTTACGTGTGAACTCCTGTACCCAATATCCATTATAGTAAGCCACACCGATTTGCGTATATTCTGCCTTCAGAATATTTTCACGGTGTCCCTGACTGTTCATCCAGGCGTTCATTACTTCTTGCGGGTTTTTTTGACCCATTGCAATATTTTCACCTGCATACGTATAACTTACACCGAATTTCTTCATCATATCAAATGGTGAGCCATAGGTCGGAGATGTATGATCAAAGTAATTGTTAGTGCTCATATCCTTCGCTTTAGCCAAAGCCACTTCGGTAAGCTTCGCATCGGAAGTCAGTGGTTTCAGACCATTTTTGCTGCGCTCGTTGTTTACCAGCTTTACAACCTCTGCTGCAAATTGAGACTTGCTGAGCTGTGCACCCGATCCTGCGGACTGACCTGCACCAGAATTGGTGTTCTGAGCTTGATTCTGCTGCTTGTTAGCAGACTGTGAAGCGTTTTGGTTCCCCTGTTTGGTTACTTGCTTGCCCGAAGAAGGATTCCCTGTTTGAGTTTTAGCCTTGTCCTGTCCGAAACAATCCGTAATTACGTTCTTCGAAGTTGTGTTCTTCGTAATTGTCGTCGTCCCATTGGACAATTGAACGTTATATCCGTTATTTTGTAGCCACTGTTGTAGCTGCGCTGACAAATCGTCAGCCGGTGCTGCCGATGCCGGAACGATGAATCCTGCGGATAAAACGGCGCTTAGACTTCCCATCACCAGTGTTTTTTTCAACATATTCTTCATTTCGTCATCTCCTTGTTGTATAAATACCTAGATGTGAACATGCCCGGTTACAACTTTGTAATCTTTACTCTAGCAGTATATCATGTTTCATAGCAGGATCAATGGTATAAAAGTTGGAAAAAAAATAGCCCGGCTTGGCAATAGCCAACACGGGACTGATGTATAGATAATAGGATTTATATAGTTCTGTCTTTTATTGAGGCAGGCTATCTAAGCTTTTTGCTGAAACGGTATCCTTGCTTTTCAAAGCCGATTCGGTTGTAGAAGGCTCTGGCCTCTACTTGTTTGATGCGATTATTCGCTCCGGTTATGAATAAATGATAGCATCCTTGCGCACGTCCCCACTCTTCACCACAAGACACCAGACGTTTGCCAATGCCCTCGCCGCGATACTCCCCGCTCACGACCAGCATAGTGATTTGTACAGCAGGATCAGGATAAGCCAAGCTTTGAGCCGTATGCATGCCGATTACTCCGACAACACGACCATCCATTTCTGCAACCATCATATTCGCCTGACTGTCCTCCTGCGTTGTTCCCATAACTTCTTTCATTACGCCACAAGTCATCGGATATCCGACTTCTCTTAGCAGTCCAGTTACGGCTTCGCAATCGCCAAGCTCTACGGAACGAATTGTCAGTACTGGAATCATCACATTGTTAGACATGATTTACCTCCACTTTCAGCATATTAGCAGCCTCTTTGGCCGTCTTCCGTGCTGTCTCCACATCTCCGGCAGCGCTAAGCGCTACAGCCATCCGGCGTCCCGGCTTGGTTTCAGGCTTCCCGAACACTCGCACCTGTGTCCGGGGTAGTAATAACGCATCATTCATACCACTTATTTCGAAATCCCGCGTAGTCAATTTGGCCTTCAAGGTAGCTGAAGCTCCTGGTGTAAGCAGCGTGACTGACGGCACCGGGAAACCGAGAATAGCTCGCACATGAAGCGCAAATTCCGACAAATCCTGCGTAATCATTGTCACCATTCCAGTATCATGCGGACGAGGGGATACTTCACTGAATATGACGCCATCAACCGTTAAAAATAGCTCAACGCCAAACAATCCGTAACCACCCAATTCATCCGTAATCGTACGGGCAATGTCTTCTGCCTCTGAAAGCTGTTTGTCCGTCATACCATGAGGTTGCCAGGATTCGACATAATCCCCATCTTTCTGAATATGGCCAATCGGTGGGCAAAAAGTCGTACCTGAAACCGATCTGACGGTCAATAAAGTAATTTCGCTCTCAAATGGGACAAAAGCTTCAACAATGACACGTGTTGTTTTGGCACGTGCGCCTTCCAGCGCCGTATTCCAGCAAGATTCTGCATCTTCAGGTGTCCGGCATACAGACTGCCCTTTACCCGATGAGCTCATCAATGGCTTAACCACACAGGGCGTGCCAAGCTCATGAACCGCTGACCGCAACTGCTCAAAATCATCTGCAAAACGGTAAGCGGCAGTCGGAAGTTGCAATTTCTCGGCAGCTAGCCTGCGAATACCCTCCCGGTCCATCGTAAGACGGGCGGCCCGGGCAGTTGGTACTACATGAAATCCCTCTTGCTCCAATTCTTCCAAAGCACCCGTAGCAATAGCTTCGATTTCAGGTACAATTATGCCGGGCTTTTCCTTGCGAATAAGTGCCTTCAACGCCTCAGCATCCTGCATATCTAGACAGTGAGAACGATGGGCGACCTGCATTGCTGGAGCCATTTCATACCGATCCACAGCAATACACTCCACGCCAAGCCGCTGAGCTTCGATAATGACTTCTTTTCCCAATTCGCCGCTGCCCAGCAGCAGCATTTTCTTAGCGTTGGCAGAAAAAGGAGCACCCCACATCTTGAACTCTTCCCCCTCTGACGATATTGCTCTGATCTCTTATCATCTTTATTTTCAGGGTTTAGCTTCAAGAATGCAATAGTGCTCGGCATTAAAATTTACAAAAAGCGCGATTTTTTGATCTTTTTTTTACAAAAATCTGAACTGTGCTTCCACCAGCCCCCGATATATTCCATGTTTTTTCATCAATTGTTCATGATTACCACTTTCCTGAATTTCTCCATGATCCAGTACGACAATATGATCCGCATTCCGAATGGTGGACAAGCGGTGAGCGACCATAAAGGAGGTTCGACCTTCCAGCAGAACTTGAAGAGCATCCTGAATTTTCAGCTCCGTTTCTGTATCAATGCTGGCTGTCGCCTCATCCAAAATAAGAATTCGCGGATTAGCAAGCAAAGCCCGGGCAAAGGATAAGAGCTGGCGCTGGCCCATGGATAGCATACCGCCTCGCTCCTCCACCTCTGTTTCATAGCCGCCCGGTAATTGAACGATGAATTCATGAGCATTAACCGCCTTCGCAGCCATTTCAATTTCCTCATCTGTTGCATCCAGACGGCCAAAACGAATATTATCGCGAATCGTACCTGAAAATATAAACGTATCCTGAAGCACGATGCTAATCTGGCTACGCAAGCTCTCCACCGTCACCTCACGCACATCATAACCGTCAATGGTAAGCCGACCTGATGTAATGTCATAGAAACGGCTGAGCAGGTTGATAATTGTACTTTTACCTGATCCGGTATGACCCACAAGTGCAATGGACTGGCCCGCCTCGACAGAGAGATTAATCCCTTTCAGCGCCTGACGGCCTTTTTCATATTCAAACACAACATTTTCAAATTGAATATCGCCCCGAATAAGCGGCAACTCTTTGGCTCCCGGCTTGTTCGCAATATTCGGCTTTTCATCCATAAACTCAAATATTCTTTCCGATGAAGCCATCGCAACCAGCAGCTGATTGTACATTTGACCCAGGCGATTAATCGGCTCCCAAAAGTTCCCTACATAGTTGGCAAACGCAACCAGCAGACCTACCGTAAGCTGATCTGTCTGAATAAGATGCGCCCCGAACCAGAACAGCACCAGCGTACCCAGTCCTCCTGTAATATCAATAAGTGGACCAAAGACCTGATTCATGGCGGAGGCTTTATCCCACGACCTTTTGCTGGAGCTGTTCATGTCATCGAAATAAGCCATGTTTTCCTGCTCCTGCGTGTATGCCTGTGTCACACGGATTCCCTGAATGGACTCATTCAGATGAGAGTTGATACGCGAGTTCTTCATGCGTACTTCCTGCCAGGCGCGGCGGATACGCACGCGTAGCTTGGTCGAGATTAAAAACATGATAGGAACGGTCACAATGACCGCCAAGCCGAGCTTCCAGTTAATAAGCAATAAAATGACAATAATCCCCATGAGCTGAACGCAGTCGATCAGGACATTTACTGCACCATTTGTAAACAGATCCTGGAGCGAGTTAATATCATTCGTAACGCGTACTAATACAGAACCGGCCGGTCTTTTATCAAAAAAATTGAAGGAAAGCCTCTGAATATGCTTAAACAGATCCTCACGCAGATCATAAATGACACGTTGACCGATAATATTGGTGAATTTAATGCGGTACGTATTGGCTGCCCATTGAATCAAATATAGCAGCAATACCGCACCTGTTATAAGCAAAAGTAGTTTTACGCTGGGCAGTGCTGGCCCTACGGGAGCAATTGCCTTATCAATGGCCAGACTGATCAAATAAGGAACCGTCAGCTTGGTGATGGTACCTAGAATCATCATCACCAGGAGGATCGGCAGGATCTGACGGGCATAAGGCTTCATGTATGCAAGCAAACGTTTAAATTCTGACCAGTTAAACGGTTTGTCAATGACATCATCATCCTGGTACACAAAACGTTCATTTTTCGACTTTTTCAACGGATGGGCTTTTTCTACGGGCATATTCATGGTCTCACCTGCCTTTCGGATACACCCTCTGGAGTCTGGTCTATGTAGTCGGCGTATTGAATATGATACACATCCTGGTATGGACCTGGAGCGGCAATAAGCTGCTCATGTGTTCCTCGCTGGACGATTCTTCCTTCCTCAAGCACCACAATTTCATTGGCATGACGAAGCGACGAGATTCGATGGGCAATAATAAACGTTGTGCGTCCACGCATTACCTCTTGAAAACCGGTCTGAATTTCATGCTCCGTCTCCATATCGACCGCACTGGTAGCATCATCAAGTACAAGAATTTTCGGATTTTTGAGCAAGGCACGTGCGATGGCAATTCGTTGTTTTTGTCCCCCAGATAGTCCCAGTCCACGTTCACCAACGACAGTATCGTAACCGAGCGGTAGCTCGGTGATGAATTCATGTGCCTGAGCCAGCTTGGAAACGCGTATGATGTCATCCATACTGACATGGTTTAAACCATAAGCAATGTTGTTACGAATGGACGATGAGAACAAAAACGTCTCCTGAAACACAGAAGAAATTTGAGCACGTAAATCGCGAATTTTCAAATGACGTATATCTGTTCCATCCAGCTTGATGCTTCCTGCGTTTACGTTGTAAGCCCGCATAAGGAGCTGGATAATGGTCGATTTCCCTGATCCTGTTCCACCCAAAATCCCAATGACTGATCCCGGTGGCGCATCCAGATTGATGTCAACAACAGCGGGCAGCTTATTCCCGTAAGCAAATGTGACATGTTCAAACGTAATATGTCCCTTGACCTGATCGGTATTGAGCGTAAGAGCATCAGGTTCATCGGTTACATCTACGGACTGATTCAACAGCTCCAGGACCCGTTCACCGGAAGCTTTAGACTGCGTATAGTTATTAATATGAAAACCAACGCTCCAGATCGGACCGATAATATACCAAATTAAGCTAAAAAAAGCGACGAGCTGTCCCAGAGTCATCGACTTCACAATGACCAGATATCCTCCCATGCCTAAAAGAAGGACCACACTGATAGAAGCAATAAGCTCCATGGCGGGGAAGAAACGACTCCATAAGGAAGCAGCCTGAATTTGATTACTTTTGTACTGTTCATTTCGTATTGAAAATTTTTCAACTTCATAGGATTCACGGGCAAAAGATTTGACGGTGCGGACCCCTGTAATATTTTCCTGTACCGCTGTCGTCAAGGCACTGAGCGCAATCCGCATTTCCTGAAAGGTGGGATGAATTCGGGATTCAAACTTAAATGTGACGAAGAGCAGCAAAGGCATGCTGATCATCGTAAAGAGGGTGAGCTGCCAGTTGATATACAGCATCATTATAGAGCCGAATACGACCATCAGTACCACATTGAGGAGCTGGGCAAAACCAAACCCAATAAAGTTACGAATCGCCTCCAGATCACCGGTCAGACGGGACATCAAATCCCCCGTTTTAGCAGTGTCATAATATCTGAAGGACAGAAATTGCAGCTTTTCGTAACAGGCATTGCGGAGTCGATACGCCAGAAAGTTTCCTAGCCGTCCACCAAAAAAACCATGTAAAAATTGCATAAACCCTTTGACGATTACAACTCCCAGTACAGTCAGAGCCAGCATCGGGACTTTCTCGAAGTCACCGGGAATGATAGCGTTATCAATGAGCCTTTGAAGCAGGTTAGGATACACCAGTCCCAGGGCCGTCGCTATCGCAAGGCATAGAATGGAAAGAAACAGATAATGTCTCCTTTCACGAAAAAAAACTTGCAGTTGCCTGAGCACTTCCATGTCAATGTCCCTCCATTAGTTGCACGACGTTGTTATATGGCTTAGTGAAGTTTACCATTCGCATTCCAAGGGGGCAAAGGGGATAACGGACGGTTTTCAGGCAGGTTCGCAATTGGGGGTTGATTAGGTAAATTAAATCGCTTTCTTATCATCGAATATGGCTATTTCCTCAGTTTTCCTTTCTTTTTGGAGTATGCGTAAAACACCGGGTTGTCCCACAACCCGGTGTCCTGAAGCCTTTAGCAATTGTGTACATATTTATTGTATTATCGTTTCTTCCTGCTCCAGCTCGGCAATACGACCTGCCAGCTCTTCCCAAACCTGTGGCTGCTCGTCACCTGCAAGTACATGTTCCATCCCGCCAAGTGTCTCCAGCATCTGCTCCCGAAGCTGTGCCGTCTGCCACATCAACTCCTCGTGCATCAGCTTAACGTAATAAGAAGACATTCGTTCTCGCTGCAGCTCGACTGCTTCGCCAACTTTCTCGCGTAGGATCGGCTCCAGCTTGGATTGCAAACTCGCCCGACCAGCACCTTCAAAAAATAGCTTTGGATTTTTAAAGGTGTTCCAATACTCGTTCCAAAGGACGGAATCCTGCAGTGAAATTTCAATCAGTTCAGGAACAGCCCATTCTCTGGCTTCAGGAGGGGTGCAATCCAAACCTGTCAGCCGCTGGTTTATCTCTTCCGCACACCGTTGTACAATCTTACGTACCAAGGATTTCCCCGTTTTTTCCAGCCTAAGTGTAGTTGCCAATAATTCCTGGGACAGCTCCAACTCAAGCAAACGCATCAGTTCACGACCACAAGAGGCAAAAGCCGAACGAAGATCACCTGCTCCTTCACGCAGGACAGATGGATGAAATGCCTCCGCCATAAACTCTCCAGTTCGATAGGCCAGCCGTTGACGCACATGATACAGCAGTTCATCGGTTTCCCCTAATAAAACAGCTGCACTGTTGCTGTCAGACAGACTATGGAGCATATGCTCCAGTTCACTGCGAATGAGGCTTAATCGCTCCAATCGAATCGTGCGTTCTTCTATGCCATACCGGGCATCAGCAGCATGTTGCTCTATCCGGTTACGCAGCCGCCCCAGCTCCTGCATGGCAGAAGCAATGGACAAGCCCGCCAGCTCATCAGCTGCGAAGTCCGAAAAATCTTTTTCAAACCCTTCAAACCGTGAAGCCGCACGCAGCGAGGGCTCTCCCTGTTCGGCTGCTTCCAGTGCCAGCATACTGGACAGCGGATAAATACGCGGCTTACGGATTCCGTTCGTCTGTAGTTGTTCCTGTACATGCCGGGTCACGGATTGCAGTTCTTCTTCGGATGAAGCCAAATCTGAGGCATTGACGATAAAAAAGGTCTGGTCCAGCGCCAACGTCTCTTTAACGCGGCCCAATTGGTTCAAAAATTGCCGGTCTCCTTGGGTAAACGCATGATTGTAATAGGTGATAAATACAAGTGCGTCTGCATGCTTCATATAATTGAAGGTCACACCCGTATGCCGTGCATTCACAGAATCCGCTCCAGGCGTATCCACTAGCACAATACCCTGACGGGTCAAAGCGCAATCATAATAAAGGTCGATGCGCTCCACGAAGCATGACTTGTGCTCAGACGCGACAAAATCCCGATACTGTTCCAGATTTACCTGAAGCTGCTGACCCAGCAGGTTTTCAGCTTCTTCCCATCCGGCTGCGGCAGCCTTCAAAAAGCTGTAATGCGGCCTTCCGGCAGGATGTATTCCTTCTGGAGATAATTCACGTACGGCTTCCTGCCAGCCTATTGCCTCCGGTTCTCCCAATCCCAATAACCGGAACGAATATTTAAGATCGTCCCGCAACGCGTCCACTGATTTCATGTGGACGTCAGCCGTGGCATGGCGCTCAGGAGCTTCAGGCGCCATAATACGGTTAATCGCCGCTGTCGTTGGATGCGGCGATACGGGTAACAACGCTTCGCCCAGCAAAGCATTGGCGAAGCTGGACTTCCCGGCGCTGAACGCTCCGAACAGCGCCAGCGTGAACCGCCCGCCCTCCAGCGCAGCCGCGCGGGCATGTAAATCCCTTACCGTTGCCTGCATGGCAGGGTACGGATTGATCAAGGCAGCGGCTGTTTTCAGCCGAGCCG